>NZ_JBNWBW010000038.1:0-33028 GCF_053522725.1 Agrobacterium sp. 16-172Ci | reverse complement strand
TGAAGGCCGCAGGTTCAAATCCTGCCCCCGCAACCAATATCAAAACAAAACCCCGTTGCACCCGCGACGGGGTTTTTTGTGTTTCTGGACTTATGAAATTGTGCCGTCAGGGAGAAACTAGGCCGCTGATCACAAAGCCAATCCCACAATCTCCTTCCATGAACAAAGCCATCTTCGCCATTGCCATCGATCAGAAAACGGTGATGATGCGCCATCATTCCATTTCGGATAAAAAATGCCGTGACCGCTGATCCCTTGCATATCCTCAAGACCGTCTATGGATACGATGCGTTTCGTGGAAGGCAGGCCGATATCATTCGGCATGTGGTGGCGGGAAACAATGCCTTCGTTTTGATGCCGACGGGCGGTGGGAAGTCGCTTTGTTACCAGATCCCGGCGCTTGCTCGTAATGGCATGGGGTTGATCGTCTCGCCGCTCATCGCACTGATGGTCGATCAGGTTGCAGCCCTGCGTCAGGCCGGCGTGCGGGCCGAAGCTCTTAATTCCGATCTTTCCCCGGAAGAGCGGCGCGCGCTTTGGCGGGACATGCGGGCCGGCAAGGTCGATATTCTTTATGCTGCGCCGGAAACTCTGCTCAAGCCGGATGTCCTCGATGCGCTGCAATCCATGGACCTGTCGCTGATCGCGGTCGATGAGGCCCATTGCCTGTCGCAATGGGGGCATGATTTCCGGCCGCCCTACCGCCAGCTAGACACGCTGATCGAGCGTTTTCCCGATACGCCGCGCATGGCGCTGACGGCGACGGCCGACGAGCCCACGCGCGCCGAAATTCTCGGCCACCTGGGGATTGAAGAGCACGATGCCTTCATCGCCGGGTTCGACCGGCCCAATATCCGCTATGCGATCATGGAAAAGGATAATCCGCGCGCGCAGCTGAAGCGCTTTTTGAAGGATCGCGACAGTGAGAGCGGTATCGTCTATTGCCTTTCCAAACGCAAAGTGGACGAAACGGCCGCATGGCTGCGAGAGGAGGGTCGTGATGCGCTGCCCTATCACGCTGGCATGGACAAGGCTGCCCGCGAGGAGAACCAGACCCGTTTCCAGCACGGCGAAGCGGTCATCATTGTCGCGACCGTCGCTTTCGGCATGGGCATAGACAAGCCGGATGTGCGCTTCGTGGTTCATATCGACCTGCCTGGCAGCATCGAGGCCTATTATCAGGAAACGGGCCGAGCCGGTCGCGACGGTCTGCCGTCGGACGTGCTCATGCTCTATGGCTATGAAGATATTGCCCTGCGCAATCGTTTCATCGAAGAATCTGATGCCGCGGATCAGCGCAAATATATGGAGCGCCAGAAGCTCGATGCGCTGCTTGGCCTCGCAGAAACGACGAGTTGCCGCCGGCAGGTTCTGCTCTCCTATTTCGGCGACCGGTGTGAGCCCTGCGGCAATTGCGATACCTGCGCCGAGCCGCCGGACCTGTTTGATGGGGCCATCGCCGCTCAGAAACTTCTGTCCTGTATTTATCGCACGGGTGAACGTTTTGGCCAGGCCTATGTCATCCGCGTATTGCTGGGTGTCGAGGACGAGCGGATTTGCCGCTTCGGACATGATCAAATCACCACCTACGGGATAGGCAAGGAGCATGACAACCGCACATGGCGCGCCATTTTGCGTCAGCTGGTTGCGTTACGCATGATTGAAGTGGATCTGTCCGGACATGGCGGCCTTTCCATCTCCGAGGATGGACGGCGATTCCTGCGCGAAAAACCGGCATTGATGCTGAGGATCCCATCCGCTCCCCGTTCCGCACGGCAGCAGACGCCCCGCAACACGGCATCGACGGTCTTGCCGGAATCCGATCGCAGTCTTTTTGAGGCGCTGCGTGCGAAGCGTATGGAAATTGCCCGGGCACAGAACGTTCCGCCCTATGTGATTTTCCACGACAAGACCCTCATAGAACTTGCGGCGGCAAAACCGGCCTCGGCGCAGGAAATGGCTGGGATTCCCGGCGTCGGAGATACCAAGCTCGAGCGATACGGACCTGCCTTTCTGGCGGCGATCATGCAGCACGCCGCTGGCGAATGACCGGCAGATCCAAATTAATAGCCGAGTAATAAAACCGCAGAGCGTTGCGAAGGCTCAGCCGGTCGTGTCCTTGAACAGAACGTTCTGATCGATGAGATAGCGCGAAAACAGGGGCAGGCTCGCGCCGCCGATTGCCCGCGCCTGGCTACCAACCGCGCCTTCGATGATGTCAGGCACCGTGACACCCTGCAGATCGTGGTGTTTAAGGGCAAGGCGGGTGGCGGCGACGATTCTGGTTCTGACCCAGTCGGGAAAACCGCCATCGATGATGACGCTCGAAAAATCGATGATGGAGGCGGCGGCAATGACGGCCTGCGCCAGCGCCGCGGCGGTTTTCCTGATCCAGCTTTCCAGCGGCTCGCCGAAATCGATCCACTCGTCCGGAGAAAACCACAGGGGGCGCGGATCGATGCCCTTTTCGCGCAGCATGTTTTCCAGAACGAAGATCGACGCGATTTTCAGAAGCTGGACGGTATTGCCGTCCTGCCCCTGCACCGGCAGGGGGCCGATGGCGCCGGCCGTTCCCGTCTTTCCGGAAAATAGCGCCGAATTCAAAACAACGCCGCCGCCTATGAAGGAGCCGATGAAGACGTAAAGAAAATCCGGATAGTGCTGGCCTGCGCCAAAAACCAGTTCGGCGCCGCAGGCGCTGGTCGCGTCGTTCTGCAGAAAAACCGGATAGCTGACGTTTTCGGCAATTTCCGACCGGATATCGACGCCCCGCCATCTCTCCATTTCGATCTGTGGAGCGCCCACTTCCTGCGCCCAGTTCCACAATTCGAATGGAGCGGCGATGCCGACACCGGCAATTTTCTCCCGCTCGGCAGGGGAAAGCTTCGATTCAAGTTCCGTTATGCCGTCGATTACGAAAGGTAGTATCCATTCCGGAAGAGGGTAGGGGTAGGTTCTGCGCAGCTTGAGCCTGATCCGGCCGACAAAATCCATCAGCACGAGATCGACGCTGCGTCGGCCGATCTTCACACCGAAAGAAAAGACGGCGTCGGGATTAAGCCGCATCGGCGTCGATGGCTGGCCGACTTTGCCACGCAGTCTTTCACCGCGAATGAGAAGCCCGTCCTTTTCAAGCGAGCGCATGATGACCGAGACGGTCTGCGCTGAAAGGCCGCAAAGTCTTGATATCTCCGCTTTTGACAGTCCGCCGTGACGGCGAACGAGAGACAGCACGAGCCGCTCATTATAAGCGCGCACTCCGATCTGGTTGGCGCCGCCGCTTATATCCATGGTGGTGGGCGACGCCGGCGGCGCCGTCTCGACAGATTGTCTCATAGTGTCATCCTCCCGCCCGCCCTATCCGCCGTGACCGATACAGCAGGCTTTATGGCAATCTTGCTATCGCAACGTTAAACGACGTGGCGATATTCCTCCCTGCCGCATATCAGAATGCCATAGGGAATTAATAATTCAACCGGATTTATTTATTGACAGGCGTTTCCTTTGGTGGTTCCATCTGAGCCAACGGTCATCGATCTCGGAGGAGACGGGATCGTCGGGTAACCGTCACGGTGCTCAAATATCCATTGGGAGGATCTCATGAAGACCACTGTTTCCGCTCTTCTGGGCGCGCTTGCGCTTGGCGTTTCTTTCGCTTCCGTTGCGTCAGCGGCCGATACTTCGGTTTGCCTCATCACCAAAACCGATACCAATCCCTTTTTCGTCAAGATGAAAGAAGGCGCGACCGCCAAGGCTAAAGAACTTGGCGTGACGCTGAAATCCTATGCCGGCAAGATCGACGGCGATTCCGAAAGCCAGGTAGCGGCCATCGAGACCTGCATTGCCGATGGCGCCAAGGGTATCCTGATCACCGCATCGGACACCAAGGGTATCGTTCCGGCCGTTCAGAAGGCGCGTGATGCCGGTCTTCTGGTCATTGCGCTCGATACGCCGCTGGAACCCGTCGATGCCGCCGATTCCACCTTCGCCACGGACAATCTTCTGGCTGGTGAGCTGATCGGCAAATGGGCTGCCGGCAGCCTCGGCGACAAGGCAAAAGATGCGAAAATCGCCTTCCTTAACCTTACCCCCTCCCAGCCGACGGTGGATGTGCTGCGCAACCAGGGCTTCATGAAGGGCTTTGGCATTGACGTGAAGGACATCAACAAGATCGGCGATGAAAACGATCCGCGTATCGTCGGCCATGATGTCACCAATGGTAACGAAGAAGGCGGCCGCGCGGCGATGGAAAATCTGCTGCAGAAGGACCCGACCATCAACGTCGTCCATACCATCAATGAACCTGCGGCTGCCGGCGCTTATGAGGCGTTGAAGGCGGTCGGCCGTGAAAAGGATGTTCTGATCGTTTCCGTCGATGGCGGTTGCCCGGGCGTCAAGAACGTCGCGGAAGGCGTGATCGGCGCGACCTCGCAGCAATATCCGCTGCTGATGGCGGCGCTTGGCGTGGAAGCCGTCAAGAAGTTTGCCGACACCGGTGAAAAGCCGAAGCCGACTGAAGGCAAGAACTTCGTCGATACCGGCGTGACGCTGGTAACCGACAAGCCGGTCAAGGGCCTCGACTCCATCGATACGAAGGAAGGTCTCAACAAGTGCTGGGGCTGATGCCTCGCCGTTGAAACCCGCGGGGGCATTCGTGCCCCCGCCCTTGGACGAGAATGATTCAGGCACGATCCGGGGGATCGGACAAAGGAACAAACGAGCGCGTCAGGCGTCCTGCGGGGATAGCATAGGCCGCTTCACAACACTTTGAAATCTATGCATCATTCTCTTTGGAGATAGGCCCGGTGTCAGGGCTGGTGCGATAGAGCGATCGGGAGGAAAATCCATGAGCGATCAGCCGGTGCGGGCTCAGCCGCATAATGAATTTGAAAAAGTGCTTTCGGGAAGTTCGACGCAGGTCGCTGCTTTCGATACGCACGACAAGAGTGTGCTGGAAAAACTGCAGCACTTTCTCCACTCCAGCCCGGCGGCCGTTCCGCTTATCGTTCTGGTGCTGTCGCTGATTGTTTTCGGCCTGCTTCTCGGCGGCAAGTTTTTCTCGGCCTTCACGCTGACCCTTATTCTGCAGCAGGTCGCCATCGTCGGTATTGTCGGCGCGGCGCAGTCGCTGGTCATCCTGACGGCGGGCATCGATCTGTCGGTCGGCGCGATTATGGTCCTGTCTTCCGTTGTCATGGGACAGTTCACCTTCCGTTACGGCTTGCCGGCGGAACTTTCCATTCTCTGTGGCCTTGCCGTCGGCGCATTTTGCGGCTTCATCAACGGCATTCTGGTCTCGCGCATGCGCCTGCCGCCCTTCATCGTCACGCTAGGCATGTGGCAGATCGTATTGGCGACCAACTTCCTCTATTCCGCAAACGAAACTATCCGCGCCCAGGATATCGCCCAGCAGGCGCCGATCCTGCAATTCTTCGGCGCCAATATCCGGGTCGGCGGCGCGGTCTTCACCTATGGCGTCATCGCAATGGTCCTGCTCGTCGCCCTGCTCTGGTATGTGCTGAACCGCACCGCCTGGGGTCGCCATCTTTATGCTGTCGGTGACGATCCGGATGCCGCCGAACTTGCCGGTGTCAACGTCAAGCGCATGCTGACCACCGTTTACACGCTGTCGGGTCTCATCTGCGCCTTCGCCGGCTGGGCCTTGATCGGCCGCATCGGCTCGGTTTCGCCGACAGCCGGTCAATTCGCCAATATCGAATCCATCACTGCGGTGGTTATCGGCGGCCTTTCGCTGTTCGGTGGACGTGGCTCCATCATGGGCATGATCTTCGGCGCCCTGATCGTCGGCGTCTTTTCGCTCGGCCTCAGGCTTATCGGAACAGACCCGCAATGGACCTATCTGTTGATCGGCGTCCTCATCATCATGGCTGTCGCAATCGACCAGTGGATCAGAAAGGTAGCAGGCTGATGGCAAAAGAACCCATTCTCACAGCACGCAATCTCGTCAAGCGCTATGGTCGTGTGACCGCCCTCGACCATGCCGATTTCGATCTCTATCCGGGCGAAATCCTGGCGGTGATCGGCGATAACGGCGCTGGCAAATCTTCTCTCATCAAGGCGATTTCCGGTGCGGTGACACCCGATGAAGGGGAAATCCGGCTGGAAGGCCAGCCCGTGCAGTTCCGCTCGCCGATAGAGGCGCGCAAGGCTGGCATAGAGACGGTCTATCAGAACCTCGCGTTGTCGCCGGCGCTTTCCATAGCCGACAATATGTTTCTCGGCCGCGAAATCCGTAAACCCGGCATTCAGGGCAGCCTCTTCCGCGCCCTTGACCGCCCGGCCATGGAAAAATTCGCCCGGGAGAAACTGTCGGAACTCGGCCTGATGACGATCCAGAACATCAATCAGGCGGTGGAAACCCTCTCCGGGGGTCAGCGTCAGGGTGTGGCGGTGGCGCGTGCAGCCGCCTTCGGCTCCAAGGTCGTTATCCTCGACGAGCCGACGGCAGCACTCGGCGTGAAGGAAAGCCGGCGTGTTCTGGAGCTTATTCTGGACGTGCGTTCGCGCGGCCTGCCGATCGTCCTCATCTCGCACAACATGCCGCATGTCTTCGAGGTTGCGGATCGCATCCATATCCACCGGCTCGGCAAGCGCCTGTGCGTTATCAATCCGAAGGACTACTCCATGTCCGACGCCGTCGCCTTCATGACCGGCGCCAAGGAAGCGCCGAAGGAAACGCTTGCCGCATGACGCTGAAGCTTGAAACCATCGCCGAAGACGTTCTTCGGCGGGCAGAAGGTAGATCCCGTTTTATCGTCGCTATTGCCGGTCCCCCTGGGGCCGGCAAATCCACGCTGGCGGATGCCCTTTGTGATGCTTTGCTGGCACGGGGCGAAACGGCCGCCGTGCTGCCCATGGACGGCTTCCATATGGACAATGGCATCCTTGAAGGGCGCGGGCTGCTGCCGCGAAAGGGCGCACCCGAAACCTTCGACGTGCGCGGTTTCCTCGATATCGTCTCCGCCGTCCGCAGGGGCGGGCAGGAGGTGCTTGTTCCGGTTTTCGACCGTTCCCGTGAAATCGCCATAGCGTCCGCCCGGGCGATTGCGCCGGAAACACGCTTTATCCTTGCTGAAGGCAATTATCTGCTGCTGGACGAGGCGCCGTGGACAACTCTTTCCAAAAGCTTCGACCTCACCGTTTTTGTAGGGCCGTCCGTCGACGTGCTTGAGGAGAGGCTACGGAAAAGGTGGCAGGGCTATGGTCTCGACGAGGCTGCGATCCACGCCAAACTTTTCGAAAACGATCTTCCGAACGGAAAAAGGGTGATCGAAAACGCCCGTCCCGCCGATATTCATATCGACATCTGGGAATAGACTAACGCATTTTCTGTTTGAGCGTCGGCGCGCTCGTGCCGTTAAGCCTTTGTTGACCATGTGTTGAATCTTTTTGATCCACAGGGTGGGGCTTTTGTGTGTCTATTCATTGACGCGAAAATTTCCTCATATACTATATGTGGTGTTCGAGGTTCTTCCGATTCGCAAGGGTTGGGAGCTAAGACGGGAATTCGGTGCGTAACGCCATCATGGTGGAGCAAGGCCGAAACTGCCCCCGCAACTGTAAGCGGTGAGCATCGTTCCGATTTGGGTCACTGGAGCCGAAAGCTTCGGGAAGGCCGGAATAGATGTTGTGACCCGCAAGTCAGGAGACCTGCCTTGAGCGCAAACGTCCACGGGCGGGGTGTCCGGAGGAAGGTGTATGACGCAAATGATTTGCGTGCGCCCTTTTCTGCCCCCTCCAGAACAAGCTTCGGGGTGAAGTCATGCCAGTGCATTTGTTTGAGTTGCTGCGCTCGTCGGCGTAGAGAGCGATTTTACGCGGCTAGAGCCGCGCACGCCCACCTTAATGACAGATCCATCGCCGCCCGATTGCGATTGCAATCGGCAATGTTGAGCCGTGTCCGAAACCGGCTTCGAGAGAGGAAATTATGACCGTCACCGTTTACAGCAAGCCCGCCTGCGTCCAGTGCACTGCCACTTACCGCGCCCTCGACCGCATCGGTGTCTCCTATGAGATCATCGATATTTCCGAAGATGCGGATGCGCTCGATCATGTCCGTGGCCTCGGCTATATGCAGGTGCCCGTGGTCGTCGCCGGTGAGCGCCATTGGGCGGGTTTCCGGCCGGATATGATCGGCTCGATCAGCTGAGGTGGAGGGGCGATGGGCCTGATCGTCTATTATTCCAGCCGCTCTGAAAACACCCATCGTTTCCTTCTGAAACTGGGACGGCGTCTGTTTCGCCTGCCGCTCGGCGCGGAGGACGACGTACCGCATGTGTCGGAGCCCTATGTGCTGGTCACACCCACCTATGGGGGGGGGGGCACCAAAGGGGCCGTGCCGAAACCGGTCATCCGGTTCTTGAACGAGCCCTCCAACCGAAACCTCATTCGCGGCGTTATCGCGGCGGGAAACACGAATTTTGGCGCAGCTTTCGCATCCGCCGGAGATATCGTCTCGCGCAAATGCGCCGTGCCGTTTCTCTATCGCTTCGAGCTTCTTGGCACGGAGGAAGATGTCGCCAACGTCAAACATGGATTGGAACGATTTTGGACACGCTGACCTCAAGCGCCATGCGCAAGGACGCCAAACAGCCGGCAACAGCAACCCAGAAACCGCTCGATGCGGCTCTGGACTACCACGCGCTGAACGCGATGCTGAACCTTTACGATGAGAACGGAAAGATCCAGCTCGACAAGGATCGCCTTGCCGCCCGGCAATATTTCCTCCAGCACGTCAACCAGAACACCGTGTTTTTCCATAACCTTCGGGAAAAGCTAGATTATCTGGTGACGGAGGGATATTACGAGCAGGAGGTGCTGGACCAGTATTCCTTCAATTTCGTCCGCGACCTCTATGACGAGGCCTATGCCCGGAAATTCCGCTTTCCGACCTTTCTCGGCGCCTTCAAATATTACACCTCCTACACGCTGAAGACCTTCGACGGAAAACGTTATCTGGAGCGTTACGAGGATCGCGTCTGCATGGTGGCGCTGGCCCTTGCGCGCGGTGATGAGCAGCTTGCGCGCAATCTGGTCGATGAAATCATTTCAGGCCGCTTCCAGCCGGCAACGCCGACATTCCTCAACGCCGGCAAGAAGAGCCGCGGTGAGCTGGTTTCATGTTTTCTGCTGCGTGTGGAAGACAATATGGAAAGCATCGGCCGCTCCATCAATTCGGCCCTGCAGCTTTCCAAGCGCGGCGGCGGCGTGGCGCTGTCCTTGACCAATATTCGCGAATTCGGCGCGCCGATCAAACAGATCGAAAACCAGTCGTCCGGCGTTATTCCCGTCATGAAGCTGCTGGAAGACAGTTTTTCCTACGCCAACCAGCTTGGTGCGCGTCAGGGTGCCGGCGCGGTCTATCTGCATGCTCACCATCCGGATATCATGCGCTTCCTCGACACCAAGCGCGAAAATGCCGACGAGAAAATCCGCATCAAGACCCTGTCACTCGGCGTGGTGATCCCCGACATCACCTTCGAACTCGCCCGCAACAACGAGGATATGTATCTGTTTTCGCCCTATGATGTGGAGCGGGTCTATGGCGTGCCGTTGACCGAGATTTCGGTCACCGAAAAATACCAGGAAATGGTCGCCGATAGCCGCATCCGCAAGAAGAAGATCAAGGCGCGCGAATTCTTCCAGGTGATCGCCGAAATCCAGTTCGAGAGCGGTTACCCCTACATCATGTTTGAAGATACGGTGAACCGCGCCAATCCGGTTGCCGGCCGCATCAGCATGAGCAATCTCTGCTCGGAAATCCTGCAGGTCAGCGAGGCAAGCGAATTTAATGCCGATCTTTCCTATAGCCATATGGGCAAGGATATCTCCTGCAATCTCGGCTCGCTGAACATCGCCTCGGCGATGGATTCGGCCGATTTCGGCAAGACCATCGAGACCTCCATCCGTGCGCTGACGGCGGTGTCGGATATGAGCCATATTTCCTCCGTTCCTTCGGTGGAAAAGGGCAATGATGCCAGCCACGCCATCGGGCTAGGCCAGATGAACCTGCACGGCTATCTGGCGCGCGAACGCATCTTCTACGGCTCCGAAGAAGGCGTCGATTTCACCAATATCTATTTCTACACCGTCACCTATCACGCCATCCGCGCCAGCAACCGGCTGGCGGTGGAAAGGGGCCAGAGCTTCAAGGGCTTTGAGAACTCCAAATATGCCTCGGGTGAATATTTCGACAAATATACCGACCGGGAATGGTTGCCTGCGACGGAAAAGGTCCGTGAGCTGTTCGAAAAAGCCGGTATCGCCATTCCGACGCAGGAGGACTGGAAGGCTTTGAAGCAGGACGTCATGGCGTCAGGTCTCTATAACCAGAACCTTCAGGCCGTACCGCCCACCGGTTCGATCTCCTATATCAACCACTCCACTTCCTCCATTCATCCGATCGTCTCGAAGATCGAAATCCGCAAAGAGGGCAAGATCGGCCGCGTTTATTACCCGGCTTCCTATCTCTCGAACGACAATCTCGAATATTATCAGGACGCCTATGAAATCGGCCCGGAAAAGATCATAGACACCTATGCAGCCGCGACCCAGCATGTCGATCAGGGCCTGTCGCTGACGCTGTTCTTCCGCGATACGGCAACGACGCGCGATATCAACCGGGCGCAGATCTACGCCTGGAAGAAGGGCATCAAGACCATCTACTACATCCGTTTGCGCCAGATGGCGCTGGAAGGCACGCAGGTTCAGGGCTGCGTTTCCTGCACGCTCTGAATTGAGGACAAGACAATGAATATCGCCGTAAAACCCGTGTCCCGCATTCGTGCGGTCAACTGGAACCGCATCGAGGACGACAAGGACCTCGAAGTCTGGAACCGCCTGACCTCGAATTTCTGGCTGCCGGAAAAGGTGCCGCTCTCCAATGACATCCCCTCCTGGGGAACGCTGAAGCCGGAAGAGCAGAAACTGACAATCCGTGTCTTCACCGGCCTGACATTGCTCGACACCATCCAGAACGGTGTCGGCGCCGTGCGCCTGATGGCGGATTCGGCAACGCCGCATGAGGAGGCGGTGCTTTCCAACATCTCCTTCATGGAGGCCGTGCACGCCCGCTCCTATTCCTCGATCTTCTCGACGCTGTGCCTCACCCCTGACGTTGACGACGCCTATCGCTGGTCGGAGGAAAACGAATTTCTGCAGCGTAAATCCGCGCTCATCATGCGGGAATATGACAGCGGCGATCCGTTGAAGAAAAAAATCGCCAGCGTGTTTCTGGAAAGTTTCCTGTTCTATTCCGGCTTCTATCTGCCGATGTTCTGGTCAAGCCGCGCCAAGCTCACCAATACGGCGGATTTGATCCGCCTCATCATCCGCGATGAGGCCGTGCATGGCTATTATATCGGCTACAAGTTCCAGCGGGCGCTGGAGCGTCTCAGCGAAACGCAGAGACAGGAGATCAAGGATTTCGCCTTCGATCTCCTGCTCGAACTTTACGACAATGAGGCGAAATATACCGAAGACCTTTATGACGGCGTCGGCCTGACGGAGGACGTCAAGCAGTTCCTGCATTACAACGCCAACAAAGCCCTGATGAATCTGGGTTATGAGGCGCTGTTTCCGGCCGAGGCCTGCCGGGTTAACCCCGCGATCCTTTCGGCGCTCTCGCCCAATGCCGATGAGAACCACGACTTCTTTTCCGGTTCCGGCTCCTCTTATGTCATCGGCAAGGCGGTTGCGACCGAAGACGAAGACTGGGATTTCTGAAACCGGCTTGTCGGAAGGACCCGCAAAACTATTGCGGGTTCACCACCTGGCTCGCAAGGCGGAAGGGGCTGGAGACAGTGGCGCCGATCGCATCGAAAACGAAGGCTCCGGCACTGTTGATATCGCCCCCGCGCCTGCTTGCCTCCAGCTGCGGCACCATGGAGGCCAGCGCCGCGTAGCGGTCGTGGTTGAGCGGGTCCGACGCCTTCAGATTGGAGATGTCGACGAATTGCACGCCCTCCTTGAGAGCGGCTTCCTGCACTTGGCGGTCAGTCACATCCAGCGCACCGATACGGGTAACGTCGGCGCCAAGGATGGAAGAGGCTTTCAGCGCACGGTCATCCTTGGAAACGAGAACGGTGAGCGGCGGGCTGAGCCGGCCGACAACCTCGATCTGCTTGCGGAAGACATCGGCGTCAATATCAGGCGCAGCCAGCACCACCTGCAGCTTGGCGATGACATCGTTTCTGCCCTGGAAACGCAATTGCCGCAGCGCCTCCATGACCAGCCAGCCGCCCATGCTGTGACCGAACACGACGACGCTCTTCTTAGGGGTCTGCCGGGTGAGATCGATCAACATCGCGGCGAGCGCATCGCGTGAAAAAGTCGCGGACTCCTTGTCGGCCACATAACCGGCGACGGAGGCTTGCGACGGCCAGGAAAAGACCAGCGGCACGCCGTTCATATTGGCATCCGCCGCCATCTGCGCCGCGCGGAACAGGGCTTCCTGATAGCTGTAATTATAGCCGTGCACGAAAAGTGCGATCTGCTTGCCGGAGCGGGCTATGTCGCCAAGATCGGCATTAAAGCGCGTCTTCGTCAGCATATCGGCCCTGGTGACGACGAAGTCTTTGTTCGGGTCCGGCTTGCCGCTGGCCCATTCGATTTTCCCGCTTTTATGGGTTGGCGGAATGGAAATATCGAAACTGGCGTAGTTCGGCTCCATTGCCCGCTCCGTGCCGAAGCCCTTTTTCGCGTCCGTGTTTTTCTCCCGTGTGCTCGCCACGAAGGCGGTCACGATTTTCGTGTCTCGGGTCCTGGTGTTGACGGCCTCCAGCACATCCGCCCCCGGTCGGCCTGCGCAGGAGGAGAGAAGACCGAGGGCGAGAAAGAGAGAAAAGATCAGGCGCATGAATGGGCTACCGGTGATGAGGACCGGTTCATAAATAACCGGCGACTAAAAAAGTTGCTACTGAAGAATGAATTGCACTCTAGCGGCTGTCTTCGGTGCGGACGGACGTTCCCCACCTTGCTATCCGTCCCTCTTCGTTTTAGGCCGTACACATGACGAACAAGGTGTCGCTTTTACGGCTGAAACTCACAGACTTCCGCAATTATGCGGCGGCCGCGCTCACGCTCGATGAACGCCATGTTGTGCTTACGGGCGACAACGGTTCCGGCAAGACCAATCTTCTGGAGGCCGTCTCCTTTCTTTCACCCGGAAGGGGCCTGCGTCGCGCCACCCTGTCTGATGTGACGCGGGTAGGGGCCGAAGCCGCCGGCTTCTCGATCTTCGCCGATGTCGAGGGCATGGATGGCGAAGTTGCCATCGGTACGGGAATTGAAGGCGATGGCGAGGTGGTGTCGCGTCGCTTGAGACTGAATGGCACGCCGGTGAAATCCGTCGATGAACTGACCGACCATCTGCGGGTATTGTGGCTGACGCCCGCGATGGACGGCCTCTTTACCGGCTCGTCCTCGGACCGCCGGCGTTTCCTCGACCGGCTGGTGCTGTCGCTCGATCCTGCCCATGGAAGGCGGGCAAGCGATTTCGAAAAGGCCATGCGCGGCCGCAACAGGCTGCTTTCGGAAGGCCGCTTCGATCCTGTCTGGCTGGACGGCATCGAAAAGCAGATGGCCGAACTCGGCATTTCCATGGCGGTCGCGCGTTATGAGATGCTCGGCCTCTTGAAGAGCCTCATCGAGGGGCGGGCCGGCAATGCCGCTTTTCCCTCGGCGGCGCTTTCTCTCTCCGGTTTCATGGACGATGGGCTCAATCGTCCCGCCGTCGATCTGGAGGATGAATACAGGCTTATGTTGCGCGATGGCCGGTATCGTGACGCTGCTGCCGGCCGCACACTGGATGGGCCGCACCGCGTCGATCTATTCGTGCGCCATGCGGAAAAGGACATGGAGGCCGAACGCTGTTCAACCGGGGAACAGAAGGCGCTGCTAGTGGGGCTGGTGCTTGCGCATGCGCAGCTGACCGCCAATATGACTGGCCATGCGCCGGTTCTGCTGCTGGACGAAATTGCCGCCCATCTGGACGAGGGCAGGCGAGCCGCCCTGTTCGATCTCATCCACGCGCTGGGCGGTCAGAGTTTCATGACCGGAACGGATGCGGCCATGTTCTCCGCTCTTGGCGAGCGGGCACAGTTCTTCAATGTTTCCCATGGGAGCATCACGGCATGACGGCAGAGAAATGGAGTACGGCATGGACCCGCTGAGCCCGGAAGAAATCGAACGCTACAAGCGCCATATCCTGTTGCCGGAAATCGGCGGCGTGGGCCAGCAGCGGCTGAAGGCGGCGCGTGTGCTGGTCATCGGCGCCGGTGGTCTCGGCGCTCCTGTCCTGCATTATCTTGCCGCCGCCGGTGTCGGCACGCTCGGCATGATCGATGACGATGTGGTTTCCCTGTCCAATCTGCAGCGACAGGTGATCCACGATACCGGTACGATTGGGGAGCTGAAGACGGAGAGCGCGCGCAAGGCCATCGCCCGGCTCAATCCGCATGTCCGCACGCTTGTTTATGAAGAGCGCTTTTCGCAGGTCTGGGCGCATGACCATCTGCCATCCTTCGATCTCCTGATCGACGGCTCGGACAATTTCGATACGCGTTATACCGCCGCCGATGCGGCGGAGGCTGCGAAAAGACCGTTGGTAACGGGAGCTGTCGGCCGTTTCGATGGTTCGGTGACGGTGCTGAAACCCTATGAGACGAATGCCGAGGGTGCTCTGTTGCCCGGCTATCGCGACCTGTTTCCGGAACCGCCGCCGCAGGGCCTCATTCCCAATTGCGCGGAAACAGGCATTGTCGGCGCGCTGACTGGGGTTATCGGCACGCTTATGGCCATGGAGGCGATCAAGGTTATCACCGGTGCCGGCGAGCCGCTGATCGGCCGTCTGCTCCTCTATGACGCCCTGTCGGCCCGTTTCGAAACCGTGCGATACAAGCGGCGGGCAACTGGGAAGAAACCATGATCGAGATCGCTAAGATCGGGGAAGAATTCGGCAGGAATTGCTGGCACTTATCATGTCCTCCTTCGCCTATATGGATGGCATCATCGATCCGCCGTCGTCGGCTCATCGCCTGACGCTTGAAAATCTGGCGGAGAAGGCAAGGGTGGAGATCGCTTTCGTGGCGCTTGATGGCGATGAGATTGTCGGCTGCCTGTTTTGCCGGCCGGAGCCGCCCGCTTGTCTTTATGTCGGCAAACTCTGTGTTTCCCCGAAAGCGCAGGGAAAGGGTATAGGCAGGATGCTTCTGGAGCAGGCCGAAGCGCTGGCCCGCGAATTGGCGTTACCGGCGTTGCGGCTGGAAACCCGTATCGAGCTTATCGCCAATCATACCAAATTCGCCGCCTGGGGTTTCGTCAAGACCGCCGAAAACTCCCATGCCGGCTATAATCGCACGACCTCGATCGAAATGACCAAATTCCTCGGCTGAAGCGGCTCAGTTCCGCCCCGGCAGCACCCGGTTCGGCGGACGGTGGCCGTCGAACAGCGTGCGGATGTTGATGATGACCTTATCGCCCATTTCGATACGGCCCTCAATCGTCGCAGAGCCCATATGCGGAAGCAGCACGACCTTGCCTTCCTTGGCGAGATTGATGAGCTTGGGGTTCACCGCAGGCTCATTCTCATAGACATCGAGACCGGCGCCGGCGATTTTGCCTTCGCGCAGGCACTGGATCATCGCCGCTTCATCGATGATATCGCCGCGTGCGGTATTGACGATGTAGCTGGTCGGCTGCATCAGCGCCAGCCGCCGCGCTGAAATCAGGTGATAGGTTGCGGGCGTCGAAGGGCAATTGACGGAGACGATATCCACCCGCGCCAGCATCTGGTCGAGGCTGTCCCAATAGGTCGCCTCAAGCTCCGCTTCCGTCGCTGGATTGACGCGTTTGCGGTTGTGATAATGAATGGAAAGGCCGAAGGCCTTGGCACGCCGCGCAACCGCGGTTCCGATGCGGCCCATGCCGACAATGCCGATGCGCTTGCCGGAAATCCGCCGCCCGAGCATCCAGGTCGGCGACCAGCCCAGCCATTCGTCCGCGCCATTGGCGAGCACCCTTGTACCTTCGATCATACGGCGCGGCACGGCGAGCACCAGCGCCATGGTGATATCGGCGCTGTCCTCGGTCAGTACATTGGGCGTATTGGTGACGGTAATGCCCTTTCGGGCCGCCGCATCCACATCCACATGGTCGATGCCGTTGGAAAAGCTGGCGATCAGCTTCAGTTGCGGCCCTGCCTGCTCGATCATCGCGGCGGTGATGCGGTCGGTGACGGTCGGCACGAGCACGTCCACCCTTCGCATGGCGGCGACAAGCTCCGCCTCGCTGCGCGGGGTATCGTCGATATTCAGTTCGGCATCGAAGAGTTCGCGCATTCTGGTTTCGACGACGTCAGGCAATTTGCGGGTGATATAGACTGTCGGTCTCTTCTTGTGGGTCATCGTTTGCCGCTGCCTTGTTCAGAAGTCATTAACCAGAAAGAGCGATAATTTCTTTCAATCAGGGCGTTTCTACCAGACCCACCGGCGAAGACAAACAAAACTCGCTGAAGCTTGAGGCATGTGGAAACGAGCCTCCTTAAATATCATCCGGTTTGCAGAAGGCGGGAAACGGAAATGGGCATGCGCAGTGTAGTTTCTATCGTTTGCATTGCATTGTCTCTGGGCCTCCTCGGGGCGGCAACCGACGCCATGGCGCAGGGTGCCGCCAAAGGCGCAAGCGGCCTACCGCTGCCGCGTTTTGTCAGCCTGAAATCCAAGCGCGTCAACATGCGCATCGGACCGAGCACGGATTATGCCGTGTCATGGATGTATCTGAAATCGGGAATGCCGGTGGAAATCATTCAGGAATATGAGAACTGGCGGCGTATCCGCGATGCCGACGGCACGGAAGGCTGGGTCAACCAGGCTCTGCTTTCCGGTGAGCGCACGGCCGTTGCGGCTCCGTGGATGCGTGGCAAGGGCAAGGAAGTTTACGTGAACATGCGCCGCGAGGCGCAGTCGGGCGCTTCTGTCGTTGCGCGGCTCGAACCGGGCGTCGTCTTCAGGATCGGCGAATGCAATGGCGACTGGTGCCGCGCCGAGGCCGGCCAAGCCTCGGGCTGGGTTTCGCAGGGCGAAATCTGGGGTGCTTACCCCGGTGAAGCCTTTAAATAAGGCCGTGCTTCTCGCCAAGCGCCTTGAGAGATGACATCGGGCGCGGCCCGACTTGCTGAATGACGGCGGCAGCGGCAAGGCAGCCGAGCTTGCCGCAATCTTCGAGCGACCGGTCCTGCGTATAACCGAACAGGAAGCCCGCAGCGAAAAGATCGCCGGCGCCCGTGGTGTCCACCACATCATGCACCGGATAGGCTTCAACCTTCACACGTTCCGTGCCGCGCAGGATGACGGCGCCTTCCTCGCTCATCGTCACCGCTGCGATCTTGCAGTCGGCTGCGATTTTGGTCAGCGCAAGCTCGAAATCGTCGGTTTCGTAAAGGGAAAGCGCTTCCTGCTTGTTGGCGAAAACAATGTCCACAGTACCCGAACGCATCAGGTCGAGGAATTCGTCGCGATAGCGGCCAACGCAGAAGCTGTCGGAAAGCGTCATGGAAACTTCGCGGCCGTTTTCATGGGCAATGCGGGCGCATTCGCGAATGGCGTCCTTGGCGCGCGGCGGGTCCCAAAGGTAACCCTCGAAGTAGGTGACTTTCGTATCCGCCACCACGTCTTCTTCCACGTCTTCAGGACCGAGATCGACGCAGGCGCCGAGATAGGTGTTCATCGAACGCTCACCATCTTCGGTCACGAAGATCATCGAACGCGCGGTCGGCGGGAAGGTGCCTTCCGGCTTGGTTTCGAAATAGACGCCCTGCGCGCGGATATCGTGCTGGAAGATTTCGCCGAGCTGGTCTTGTGCCACCTTGCCGAAATAGGCGGCCTTGCCGCCGAAATTAGCCACGCCCGCCGCCGTGTTGCCAGCGCTGCCGCCGGAGGCTTCGAGAGCCGGTCCCATCAGCGAGTAAAGCAACTCGGCCCGTTCCGCGTCGATGAGGTTCATCGCGCCTTTGGTAATGGCATTGTCGTTGAGGAAGCGATCGTCGCAGCGGGAAATGATGTCGACGATGGCATTGCCGACAGTCAGTACGTCGAATTTCGTCATAGGCCCTATCCGTTTCGCACAGGGTGTGCGTATTTTTCGAAAGGTCTTAAACATTTCTGGCGGCAAGAAAAGCCCAAACAGAAAATATGCCGTTCTCCGCGAGGAGCGAAAACGCGTCATCTGTCTGTAATGTGGTTAAGCTATTTCATTTGTCAGAGCAAAAGGTGTGTGAATGCATACCGGAATGGAAGACATGATGGTCTTCTGGCTCAACCGTTATCTCCGCCACGGATGTACTGGCGGCATATAACGGACATAAAAGGCGGGGGAGACCCCGCTTTTTCTTTTTTGGGTAACGTTCGGCCTTGCGAATTTTACGGGCCAAGACGCGCTTTCTGCCCAAAGCGGCTCGCGAGTTTTGTCTTTCTTGGACGCCATGTGGCGAAAACAAGGAGTGGGAGCGTTTTCGCGATTCCATTCCCGTGGAAAAGGCTCTAAAGCGGAGTATCTCCCGCAAAGCCGCGAAAGCTCTCCCTCCATGTCTGCCGTTGCCGCGAATGTCGCCCCGATTTTCATTCTCATCCTGATCGGCTGGCTCACCGTCAAGGCTGGTCTGTTCAGGGCCGATGCCGGCGATATCCTCAGCGATTTCGTGTTCAAGATCGCCGTGCCGACCTTGATCTTCCGCACACTTGCGGAAGCAAATTTTCACGGTGCTTCGCCCTTCCGGCTCTGGATCACCTATTTCGCCGGCGTGGCCGTCACCTGGACGGTCGGGCATATCGTCACCCGTTATGTCTTCAAGCAGGATGTCCGCATCGCCGTCATTGCCGGCATTTCCTCGGCATTTGCGAACAATATCTTCATCGGCCTGCCGCTGGTCGGGCGCTCCGTCGGGGATGAGGGGCTGGTCGCTCTCTCCATCCTGCTCGCCATCCATCTACCTGTGATGATGATCGCGGGTACGATCCTGATGGAAAACGCCACGCACAAGGCGGTCGGCGGGGAAAAGCGAAGCATGGCGGCGGTGTTCAAGCAAGTGGGCCGCAATCTCGTCACCAATCCGCTGGTGATCGGCCTTGTCATCGGGCTTTCGACCAATGTTTCCGGCGTGGCGCTGACGCCCATCCTGAAAACCGTGGTCGATCAGATCGCCTCCATGGCGGGGCCGGCAGCACTTATTTCGCTCGGCATGGCGCTGACGAAATATACCATCCGAGGCAACATGGGCATTGCCGTCACCATGACGGTGTTCAAGCTGCTGCTGCTGCCCGCCTGCGTTTGGGGAATGGGTCATGCGCTCGGTCTCAGCCGGGAATGGACTGCGGCGCTCGTGCTTACCTCGTCGGTGCCGACTGGGGTCAATGCCTGGCTTATCGCAAACCGCTTCGGCATCGGCCACAGCGTGGCCGCTTCCACCATCAGCATTTCCACAGCGACCGGCGTTCTCTCCGTGTCGCTATGGGCATGGCTGCTGAGTTGATTTCTGCCGAGTTGATTATTTCTGGGCGCTCAGAATCTTGAAGCGGGCATTGCGGCACACCTCAGTGCTGGTGCGGAATTCCGCCGCGAGCACCGGCTCATAGGGCATGCCGCGATTGGCGACCATCAGCAGCTTGCCGCCGCTGCGCAGCGCGCCGGCGGCAGCCTTGATGAAGGCCTGGCCGAGGGCAGGTTCTGCTGCCTGCCCCGCCGCATGGAAAGGCGGGTTCATGATGATGAGGTCGTATTTTTCCTTCGGCGGCTCGTTTGCCAGGTCCTGCCAGAAGAAGCGCGCCGTCAGCCTCGGATTGTTTTCGAGAAGATTGGTTTTGGCGAATTCCAGCGCATTCCAGTCCGCCTCGAACAGATCGATACGGGCCGTGCGCGGCGATTTCTCGGCCAGCATGACGGAGAGATAACCCCAGCCGGCACCGAAATCGGCGGCATTGCCGTCAAAATCTGTGGGCAGGCGCGATGCGAGCAGTTCCGAGCCGTCGTCCACGCGGTCATGGGAGAACATGCCGGGCAGGGCGGTGAAGCGGCCTTCGACCGTCACCGGCTTCTGGGCGAGCTTCGACACGGCAGACGCAATATCGTCCGGCCGTTTGAACCAGAGAGCGACGCCGTGATACTTCGGCGTCGATTCCACCTCGATGCCAAGCTTTGCCAGCGTCTTGCGCAGCGTCACGATACCGTCTTCCTTCGATCCGGCCGCGACGATCAGGCCTCCGGCCTTCACGCGCGAAAGCGCTTCGGCGACGCGGTTTTCATTCTCGCCGCGATGTTTGCCGCAAAGCAGCAGCGCCGCATCGTAATTCTCGCCCGAAATATCCGGTGTCACTTCCGCACCCTGAGCCTGCAGAGCACGATAAAGCGGCCGTAGATGCTGAACCGCGACGATCTCCGCGTCAAAACCGTCAAGCCGGGGACCGGCTTCCGCTCCCAGAAACAGAACGCGTTCGCCCTCTTTCGGCATGGCAAGCATGTCCGAGGCAAAGGGATGGAAAAGGGTTTTCACGGCGTCACGGCTCATGGGAGCGTCCTTAAGATCGAGCATTTCCAGTAAAATTGCGTCGCGGTTTTACGTCCGGAAAATGCGTAAAAACAAATAAGTAGAGCGCTTGCGCGTTTCGGAGAAAGGCGGAAACGCTCTAATAGAAAAAAGGCGCGGGCAAAACCCGCGCCTCGATAGGGTCTGGCGGCGCGGCCTTATTCGGCAGCGGCTTCGCCGTCTTCCTTCTTCTTGTCGGCAGCGACTTCCTTGCCGGTTGCCTGGTCGACAACCTTCATGGACAGGCGAACCTTGCCACGCTCGTCGAAGCCCATCAGCTTCACCCAGACCTTGTCGCCTTCCTTGACGACGTCAGAGGTCTTGGCAACACGCTCGGAAGCGAGCTGCGAGATGTGGACGAGGCCGTCACGGGCGCCGAAGAAGTTGACGAAAGCGCCGAAGTCAGCGGTCTTCACAACCGTGCCTTCGTAGATCTGGCCGACTTCCGGTTCCGCAACGATGGAATGGATCCACTTGCGGGCCGCTTCGATTTCCTTGCCGGAAGAGGAAGCGATCTTGACGGTGCCGTCGTCTTCGATGTTGATCTTTGCGCCGGTCTTTTCGACGATTTCGCGAATGACCTTGCCGCCGGAACCGATGACTTCACGGATCTTGTCGACCGGAATGTTCATAACTTCGATGCGCGGTGCGAATTCGCCGAGCTGGCTGCGGCTCTCGGTGATGGCATTGGCCATTTCGCCGAGGATGTGCTTGCGGCCACCCTGTGCCTGCTCCAGAGCGATCTTCATGATCTCTTCGGTGATACCGGCGATCTTGATGTCCATCTGCAGCGAGGTGATGCCGTCGGCCGTACCCGCAACCTTGAAGTCCATGTCGCCGAGGTGGTCTTCGTCACCGAGGATGTCGGAGAGAACCGCAAAGCGCTCGCCTTCGAGGATGAGGCCCATGGCGATACCGGCAACCGGCTTGGCCAGCGGAACGCCGGCATCCATCAGTGCGAGCGAGGTGCCGCAAACCGTTGCCATCGACGAGGAGCCGTTGGACTCGGTGATTTCGGAAACGACGCGCAGCGTGTAGGGGAACTGTTCCGCAGTCGGCAGCATCGGGCGGATAGCGCGCCATGCGAGCTTGCCGTGACCGATTTCGCGACGGCCCGGGGAGCCCATGCGGCCTGTTTCGCCGACCGAGTAGGGCGGGAAGTTGTAGTGCAGCAGGAAGCGTTCCTTGTACATGCCGGTGAGGCTGTCGACATACTGCTCGTCTTCGCCGGTGCCGAGGGTCGCGACAACGATCGCCTGGGTTTCACCGCGGGTGAACAGCGCCGAACCGTGGGTACGCGGCAGCAGGCCGACTTCCGAGATGATCGGACGAACGGTCGATAGGTCGCGGCCATCGATACGGCTCTTGGTGTCGAGAACGTTCCAGCGAACGATCTTCGCCTGAAGGTGCTTGAAGACAGCGCCGATTTCTTCCGGCGTGTACTTGGCTTCGCCTTCTTCCGGCAGGAAGTGGGCCTTCACCTTTGCCTTAACGGCGTCGACGGCGGCGTAGCGGGCTGCCTTTTCGGTGATCTTGTAGGCATCGCGCAGTTCCGCTTCGGCGAGCGCCAGCATTTCGTTTTCGAGCGCGGAGAAATCTTCCGGTTCGAATTCGCGCGGTTCTTTGGCAGCAACTTCGGCGAGCTTGATGATCGCGTCGATAACCGGCTGGAAGCCGCGATGACCGAACATGACGGCGCCGAGCATGATTTCTTCGTTGAGTTCCTTGGCCTCAGACTCGACCATCAAAACGGCGTCCTGCGTACCGGCAACGACGAGGTCGAGAACAGACTCGTCCATTTCGTCCAGATGCGGGTTAAGAACATACTCACCGTTGATGTAGCCAACGCGCGCGCCGCCAACCGGGCCCATGAAGGGAACGCCAGAGAGCGTAAGCGCTGCGGAAGCCGCAACCATCGACAGGACGTCCGGGTTGTTTTCCAGATCGTGCTGGATGACGGTGACGACGACCTGCGTGTCGTTCTTGTAGCCTTCCGGGAAAAGCGGGCGGATCGGACGGTCGATCAGGCGCGAAACCAGCGTTTCGTTTTCGCTCGGACGGCCTTCGCGCTTGAAGTAACCACCGGGGATCTTGCCGGCTGCGTAGGTCTTTTCCTGATAGTTGACTGTCAGCGGGAAGAAGTCCTGGCCGGGCTTCGGAGACTTTGCGGAAACCACGGTCGCGAGAACCATCGTCTCGCCGTAGGTTGCGATGACGGCGCCGTCAGCCTGACGGGCAACCTTGCCGGTCTCGAGCTTCAGCGGGCGGCCTGCCCATTCGATTTCCACGGAGTGTTGATTGAACATATCTTGTCCTTGGTTGTGGCTGCCGCTCCGGCGTCGTGACCGGCGGAAGCAGCGCTGTGACTCAATCACGGGCAAGACAGCGGGAGGCTTCGAAAAGCAAGCATCCGGCAATCCTGCCCCATGACAGGTCTGCGGTTGAAAAAGGCGGCGCCGGCCCATCCGGGTCACCCTTATCGGCCGGGGGCCACATCAGCGGCGAACGCCCGGAAATTCATGCGGCCTCAAAAGACCGGATATAAAAACCGGCGGGCATCGTTGCGAAACCCGCCGGAGAAGTTATTAGCGGCGAATGCCGAGAGCACCGATCAGCTTGGTGTAACGGGCTTCGTCCTTCTTCTTCAGATAGTCGAGAAGCGAACGACGGCTCGAAACCAGCGTCAGAAGGCCACGACGGGAGTGGTTGTCCTTCTTGTGGTCCTTGAAGTGACCGGTCAGGTTGTTGATCCGCTCGGTCAGGATAGCAACCTGAACTTCCGGCGAACCGGTGTCGCCTTCCTTCGTGGCATATTCCTTGATGAGGGCGGCTTTGCGCTCTGCAGTAATCGACATCGGACGATCCTTTCTGTTTTAAGGAAAAATGGGACGCCTAAAGCCGGGATGTCGTCCAGCTCTGGCCATTCAGCAGCATAGGCAAAGCCCAAGCTGGCGCTGCCTATAAACTATTCCGGGTGCAATTGAAAGAGGCGATTGACAGCCCTTCTCGAGCCTTTGCTTAGCCGAAAACACGCTTCGGCCGGAATTCGCCTTCGCCGATTTCGCCAATGGCGACGAGCTTGCCATGCGCGGTGGCATAGGCTTCCGGATGATTGGCCGGTGCATCACGCCCGCGCAGCAGGATGGGGTTGCCCATTTTCAGCCTGTGCGCCTGGTCGTCGTTGATGATGAGGCGGGGAAGGGCGGAAAGCGCCTCGGCCGTGTCGATCAGGAAGGCATCCAGCGCCTCCAGTCGCTCGTCGCGATCCTCCACGGCTTCCAGTGCCGTCAAGGTTTCGAGCGGCACCATCATGTCTTCGCCGAAGGGGGCGACCATGGTGCGGCGCAGTTCCGAAATATGGCCGAAACAGCCGAGATCGCGGCCCATGTCGCGCGCCAGCGCGCGTACATAAGTACCCTTGCCGCATTCCACTTCGAAATGGGCGGTGTTGGCGTCCGGACAGGCAAGCAGCGTCAGGCGATGGATTTCCACTTCACGTGCGGGGATTTCCACCGTCTCGCCGTCGCGCGCCAGATCGTAGGCGCGCTCTCCAGCGATCTTGATGGCCGAAAATTGCGGCGGCGTCTGCATGATAACGCCGGTATAATTAGGCAGAAGATCGCGGATTGCCTGTTCGTCCGGGCGCTGCTCGGAGGAATCGACCACCTCGCCTTCAAGATCGTCAGTCGAGCGCTGCTCGCCCCAGGTGACGGTAAACTCGTAGATTTTCCGGCCGTCCATCACGTAGGGCACGGTCTTGGTGGCGTCGCCAAGCGCGATTGGCAGCATGCCCGAGGCCAGCGGATCGAGCGTGCCGGCATGGCCCGCCTTCTGGGCATTGAACAGCCATTTGATCTTGGAAACGGCCTCGGTTGAGCCGAAATCCAGCGGCTTGTCGAGAATGAGCCAACCGGAAATCGGGCGGCCCTTGGGTTTGCGGTTCTGCTGTTTGCGTGGTTTGGACATGCTTCAGTTCTGTTCGTCGTCTTTTTCGTTCGAAGGTCCAAGATCGCGCTGTACTTCGGGCGAGCGCAGAAGCGCGTCGATCTTCTGGTAATTGTCGAAACTCGTATCATCGCGGAAACGTAGTTCCGGCATGTATTTCATCTGCCGAAGCTGCGGGCCGAGACGGCCGCGCATGTATTTTGCATGGCGGTTGAGCGCGGTGATGATATCGGTGTGGTCGGCAACGCCGAGCGGCGTCACGTAGGCGGTGGCGATCTTCAGATCGGGCGACATGCGCACTTCCGAAATGGAAATGACGGTGCTTTCGATCAGATCGTCGCGGACTTCACCGCGCTGGAGAATCTGGGTCAGTGCGGCGCGCACCTGTTCGCCGACGCGCAGCATGCGTTGCGAAGGGGCCGATGATGTAGCTTTTGCCATTGGTTATGCCTCAAACGGAGCGAGCGCCGGTAAGCCGGCGCCCGACAGTAAATTCCTGTTTTGCGGCGAGAACGCTCTTTGTTCTAATCGCATTTCCGGACGGAAAACCGGGGTCCACTTTTCCTGGGAATGCTTTAGAGCGTTCTCGTGATGTGTTCGACGCGGAAGCACTCGATGGTGTCGCCGGCGCGGATGTCTTCGTAGTTTTCGAAGGCCATACCGCATTCCTGACCGACCGGCACTTCTGCCACTTCGTCCTTGAAGCGCTTGAGGGTCTTGAGCTTGCCTTCGTGGATGACGACGTTGTCGCGTACCAGACGCACACCCGCACCACGCTCCACCTTGCCTTCGACGACGCGGCAACCTGCGACCTTGCCGACCTTGGTGATGTTGAACACCTCGAGGATTTCCGCGTTGCCGAGGAAGGTCTCGCGACGCTCCGGCGAAAGCAGGCCCGACATCGCTGCCTTCACGTCATCCACCAGATCGTAGATGATGTTGTAGTAGCGGATCTCGATGCCGGCGCGTTCGGAAGCCGTACGTGCCTGTGCGTTGGCGCGAACGTTGAAGCCGATGATCGCGGCGTTGGATGCCTCGGCAAGCGAGATATCCGATTCCGTGATGGCGCCAGCGCCCGAGTGAACGATACGAGCGCGGACTTCGTCGGTGCCGAGCTTGTCGAGCGAAGCGATAATGGCTTCGACCGAACCCTGCACGTCTGCCTTGATGACCAGCGGGAATTCCTTCATTCCCGAAGTCTGCAGCTGGCTCATCATCTGTTCCAGCGAACCGCGCTGGCCCGTCTGACGTGCGACGGCCTTGTCGCGTGCCAGACGCTGGCGGTACTCGGAAATCTCGCGAGCACGGCTTTCGTTTTCGACAACCGCGAAACGGTCACCTGCAGATGGCGTGCCGGAAAGACCGAGAATCTCGACAGGCATGGCCGGACCGGCTTCCTTGACGTGTTCACCCTTGTCGTTGACGAGGGCGCGAACGCGGCCCCACTGGTCGCCGGCCACGATGATCTGACCAGGCTTCAGCGTACCCTTCTGTACGAGAACGGTCGCGACGGCACCACGGCCGCGGTCGAGTTCCGCTTCGATGACGGTACCTTCTGCGGTACGGTTCGGGTCTGCCTTGAGGTCGAGAATTTCCGCCTGCAGCAGGATCGCTTCAAGCAGTTTGTCGAGACCGAGCTGTTTCTTGGCGGAAACTTCCACGTCAAGCACTTCACCGCCCATCGACTCCACGAACACTTCGTGCTGCAGAAGCTGCTGGCGAACCTTTTCCGGGTTTGCCTCGTGCTTGTCGATCTTGTTGATCGCAACGACGATCGGAACACCGGCTGCCTTGGCATGGTTGATGGACTCGATTGTCTGCGGCATCACGCTGTCATCAGCGGCGACCACCAGAACGGCGATATCCGTCGCCTGCGCACCGCGGGCACGCATGGCCGTAAAGGCGGCGTGGCCGGGGGTATCGATGAAGGTGATCTTCTGGCCGTTCTTTTCGACCTGATACGCACCGATATGCTGTGTTATGCCACCGGCTTCGCCCGCAACCACATTCGCCTGACGGATGGCGTCGAGCAGCGAGGTCTTGCCGTGGTCGACGTGGCCCATGATCGTGACAACCGGCGGACGCGGCAGCATTTCGCCTTCGTCGTCTGCCTGGTTGAAGATGCCTTCTTCCACGTCGGATTCGGAAACGCGCTTGACGGTGTGGCCGAATTCGACGGCGATCAGTTCCGCCAGATCGGCGTCGATCACGTCGCCCGGCTTCATCATCTGGCCTTCCTTCATCAGGAACTTGATGACGTCGACGGCGCGTTCGGACATGCGCTGCGACAGTTCCTGAATGGTGATGGTTTCCGGCAGGATCACTTCGCGCATGACCTTTTCACGGGTCTCCTGCATCTGGCTGCGGCGGAATTTCTCCTGGCGGCGGCGCATGGATGCCATGGAGCGTCCGCGCGGCGTGCCGTCTTCATCCAGATTGGACGAGGTGACGGTCAGCTTGCCGCGACGGCGTTCTTCTTCCGTCTTCAGACGGGCTGCGGGCTTCGCAGGTGCAGGCGCCGCGACCTTGCCACGAACCGGCAGGTTGCCACGGCGTGCACCGCGATCGTCCTCGTCGTCGCCATCGGTACGACGTCCGCGCGGAGCAGCGGTTTCGGGAGTTGCGCGAGAAGGGGCGGCAGCGGCGGGCTGAGGACGAGCCTCGGCGCGCGGCGCCGGCTGGGCTGCGGCAGCCGGCTTTTCATCGACCGGTTCCGACTTTGCTTCCACGGCGGGCTGGCTTGCGGCCAACTTGGCGGCTGCGGCCTCTTCGACGGCACGGCGTGCGGCCTCTTCCTTTTCGGCGGCGATGCGGCGCTCTTCTTCCACCTTGCGGCGCGCTTCGTCTTCGGCGCGCTGCTTGGCTTCGATCACGTCGCGGGCCTGTGCTTCCATCAGCGCGCGGCGGCGGGCTTCCATCTCGCCTGCCGACAGGTCGTGCAGGACGTTGCCGCGCGGACGCTCAGGCTGGCGCTGCTGCGGTGCGGACGAGCCGGGACGCTGCTGCGGCTGGGAGGAACCCGGACGCTGCTGCTGGCCGCTTGGCTGGTGGATGCGCTGCTGCGGCGCCTGTGGCCGAGGTGCTGCCGCGGCGGCAGGAGCGGCCGGCTTCGGAGCGGGCGCTGCAACCGAATGAACCTGCTTCTCGTCTTCAGGACGCATGGGGCGGCGCTTGCGTGTTTCCACGACAACCGCGTTCGTGCGACCTCGACCCATATCCTGCCGCACGGTGCCCTGATTCATCCCGCCCGGCTTGAGGGTGAGAGTCTTCTTAGGCTGTGCGTTAAGTGTCTTGTCGTCGTTGTTGTCGGTCATTCCGTTCCCGTTCCTTCGGACGAGAACCGGATGACGTTCATCAGGTCTCGTCGTTCAATTGCTGCATCGGAACGCGGCGACCGTTCATGTCGGGCAGCCGCGTCATTGTTCTGTCCGGGCAGCGTCGCGTTCCGCCTGAGATTGGCCGCCAAGGCGGTACCGCTCAAGCATCGTTGCGCGCTTCACTACACCCTCACCCGCCTGCCCTGCAAGCGCGCAGGCATGGATAAAAGCATTCTGGCCCATCAACTCGTCCATTTCGGCGCCGCTGAAGAGCCGGAAGGACGGAATTTCATTGCCGGCATCGCTGCCGAGCGCCCAGGCCTTGCGGGCCTGGTCCAGTTTTCTAACGCCGTCTGCCGCAGCATCGGTCGCGTGGAACACGGCAATCGCATTCCCCGAACGGACGGCGGCGTCGACTTTCATCGCGCCGCTGATGAACTGGCCCGCCTTGCGCGCCATGTTCATCATGCCTGCAAGCTGCTGCGCCATCAGCCGGTCCAGAAGAGCAAGAAGCTCCGGCCCGGCTTTGACGTCGCGTTTGAGCGCCCGTGCGAAGAGCTTCTTCGCGATGGCTTTCTCGATCAGGGCGCGCTCGGGTGTTACCCAGCAACCGCGCCCCGGCAATTGGCGTTTCAGGTCCGGAACGACGTTGCCGTCCGGGCCTGCGACGAAGCGGATCAGCTCATCCGGCGATCCGCTCTGACGTGTCACAATGCACATACGTCCGTTGACGTCGCCCTTGATCCGCCCGTCATCGTCAGTCTCGGGCAGATCGTCCGGCTCATGCGCCTGCGATGTCATTCCTGCTCGGCGGTATCCGCCTCCTCGGCAGCCTCAGGATCGGCTTCCTCTGCGGAAGCAAGCTCCTCGGCGGTGATCCAGCCTGCCAGAAGACGGGCCTGCACCACCATGTTCTCGGCTTCGACGCGCGAAACATCGAGCTTGGAGAAGATGCCTTCGAACTTCTTGGTCTCGCCATCCTTGCGCTCGCTCCAGCCAACGAGATCGTCCGCTGCACAGCCGGCAAAATCCTCAATGGTCTTGATGCCGTCTTCGCCGAGCGCCACCATCATCTGCGAGGTCAGGCCGTCAATCTGGCGCAACTCGTCGGAAACGCCGAGTTCCTTGCGCTTGGCGTCCATTTCGGCTTCCAGGCGCTCCAGATATTCGCGGGCGCGGGTCTGGATCTCATCGGCGGTGTCTTCATCGAAGCCGTCGATGGAAGAAATTTCGTCGAGGTCGACATAGGCCAGTTCTTCGACCTGCGCGAAGCCTTCGGAGGCCAGAACCTGACCGACCATTTCGTCGACATCGAGCGCTTCCATGAAGAGTGCCGTGCGCTCGTTGAATTCCTTCTGGCGGCGCTCGGATTCTTCCTGCTCCGTCATGATGTCGATATCCCAGCCGGTCAGCTGAGACGCCAGACGCACGTTCTGGCCGCGACGGCCGATGGCGAGCGACAGCTGCTCATCCGGAACCACCACTTCGATGCGCTCGGATTCTTCATCCAGAACGACCTTGGCGACTTCCGCCGGCTGCAGGGCGTTGACGATGAAGGAGGCCGGCTCCTGGCTCCACGGAATGATATCGATCTTTTCGCCCTGGAGTTCGCCGACAACGGCCTGAACGCGCGAACCGCGCATACCGACGCAGGCGCCGACCGGATCGATCGACGAGTCGTTGGAGATGACGGCGATCTTGGCGCGCGAACCGGGATCACGGGCAACCGACTTGATCTGGATGATGCCGTCGTAGATTTCCGGAACTTCCATGGTGAAGAGCTTCACCATGAACTGCGGATGGGTACGCGACAGGAAAATCTGCGGGCCACGCTGTTCGCGGCGAACGTCGTAGACGTAAGCGCGCACGCGGTCGCCGTAACGCATGTTTTCCCGCGGGATCATCTCGTCGCGACGGATGATGCCTTCGCCGCGGCCGAGATCGACGATGACATTGCCGTATTCGACGCGCTTGACGGTGCCGTTGACGATTTCGCCGATGCGGTCCTTGAACTCGTCATACTGGCGGTCACGCTCGGCTTCGCGCACCTTCTGCACGATGACCTGCTTGGCGGACTGGGCGGCGATACGGCCGAAATCCATCGGCGGCAGCGGATCGGCAATGAAGTCGCCGAGCTTGGCATCCGGGTTGCGGTCGCGGGCCAGCTCCAGCGGGATCTGGGTCGAATAATCCTCAGCGGCCTCGACAACTTCCAGAAGACGCTGCAGGCGGATTTCGCCGGTCTTCGAGTTGATATCGGCGCGGATGTTGGTTTCCGAACCATAGCGCGAGCGGGCGGCTTTCTGGATAGCGTCGGCCATTGCGGCAAGCACGATTTCGCGGTCGATGACCTTTTCGCGCGCCACAGCATCGGCGATCTGCAGAAGCTCAAGCCGGTTAGCACTCACTGCCATTTTTCTATCTCCGTAAGTCGCATGATTGCGGGGTTCGCCCTTGTTTCCGGGCTTTACGTTGGAATTAGTCTTCGTCTGCTTCGTTTTCGTCGTTCTGGTTTGCGGCGGCGGCCTTGGCCGCCTTGTCTGCCCGCAGCGCATCACGAATAAGATCGTCCGTCAGAATAAGCTTCGCATCCGAAAGCGCGCTGAACGGAATGATGACTGTCGGTTCCTCGCCATAGGCGATCTGGTCGCGTTCCAGCTTGAAGCCGTCCGCATTGACCTCGACGATCTTGCCGCGAAACCGCTTGCGGTTCTCGACCAGAATGGAGGTTTCGACCTTCACCAGATGACCCTGCCAGCGGGTGAAATCCGATTTGCGAACCATCGGCCGGTCGATGCCGGGCGAGGAAACTTCGAGATGATACGCTTTATCGACCGGATCTTCCACATCAAGAACCGGTGAAATCGCCATGGAGACGGCTTCGCAGTCCTCGACGGTCATGGTGCCGTCTTCGCGCTCGGCCATGATCTGAAGCGTCATGCCGTTCTGGTTGGAGAGCCGCACGCGCACCAGAAGATATCCCATGCCCGTCAAAACAGGCTCGATGATCTCGGCGATACGCTGGTCGATGCCCGTTTCGGTTATCAGTCGCGGTTCATGTGCGGTGTCTGCCATCTGGCCTTCCGGTCTTTGATGTTCACCGGGCCTTCTGCCCGTCGTTTCCGGTTCGCCTAACGAAAAAGAGCGGAGCCTCGCGGCCCCACTCTTCATCAAGCGATCAAGAATTTCAGGGGTCATATAGACCCATCGGGGCGGGATTGCAAGGTTTTAGCGGGCTCTTCCGCTTTGGGTACCGCCTCCGTCACATTTTCACCCTTACCATGTCGGAAAGGCTGGCATGATCGCCGGCACTGTCTATAGTTGCCGTTTGACAAATCGCAGTTGCATCAAGTGGACAGAGCGTGCCTGACCGTAAATCGCCACTCGCGCCTTTAAGGCATTTGACTTACAGACGAATCTGGATCGCCAGCCTTGCCTCGAATTTCGGCGGACTGATCCAGGCGGTGGGCGCCGCGTGGATGATGACCTCGCTTTCGAGTTCCGAAAACATGATCGCCCTGGTGCAGGCCTCCACCTCTTTGCCGATCATGCTGTTCTCGTTGATTTCAGGCGCGCTGGCCGACAGTTTCGACCGCCGCCGCATCATGATTTCGGCGCAGCTCCTGATGCTGACGGCCTCCGTGCTGCTCACCGTCTTTGCCTGGTCCGGCTGGCTCACGCCCTGGCTGCTTCTCTTCTTTACCTTCATGATCGGCTGCGGCACCGCGCTCAACAATCCGTCCTGGCAGGCCTCCGTCGGCGAAATGGTGCCGCGCGAGGATTTGCCGGCCGCCGTGACGCTGAACAGCGTTGGCTTCAACATCACCCGCAGTGTCGGCCCGGCCATTGGCGGCATCATCGTCGCTGCTGCCGGCGCCGCCGCCGCGTTTTTTGTGAATGCGCTGAGCTATTTCACCCTGATCTACGCCCTGTTTCGCTGGCAGCCGCCGAAATATGCCTCGACGCTGCCCCGCGAGCAGCTTCTGGCGGCCATATCGGCCGGCATGCGCTATGTGGCGATGTCACCCAATATCGGCAAGGTGCTGGTGCGAGGCTTCCTGTTCGGCCTTTCCGCTAGCGCCATCCTTGCCCTGATGCCCATCGTCGCCCGCGATCTGGTCGAGGGCGGCCCCTTGACCTACGGCGTCATGCTAGGTGCCTTTGGCGTCGGCGCCATCGGTGGCGCGCTGGTGAGCGCCAGATTGCGCGAGGTTCTGTCCAGCGAATGGATCGTGCGCGTCGCCTTTTTAGGCTTCGCCTTCAGCGCCGGTGTGACGGCGGTAAGCACGAGCGCCATCATCACGTCACTGGTGCTGACCGTTGCCGGCGCCTGCTGGGTTCTGGCGCTGTCGCTCTTCAACACCATCGTCCAGCTCTCCACCCCGCGATGGGTAGTTGGCAGGGCGCTGTCGCTTTATCAGACGCTGACCTTCGGCGGCATTGCGGTCGGCAGCTGGCTGTGGGGTGAGCTTGCCGAGGACTATGGCATCTCCTATTCCCTGCTGGGCTCCTGTCTACTGATGCTGCTCGGCGTTGTCGTCGGTTTCAAACTCGCCATGCCGGCCTTCGCTTCGCTCAATCTCGATCCGCTCAACCGGTTCGTGGAGCCGCCGCTGAGGTTGGACGTCAAGCCACGCAGTGGACCCATTGCCATTCTCATCGATTATGAAATCCATGACGAGGATCTGGGCGAATTTCTGCCACTGATGGCCGAGCGCCGCCGAATCCGTCTGCGTGATGGCGCACGGAACTGGAACCTGATGCGCGATCTCGAAAACCCCGACATCTGGACGGAAAGTTACCATGTGCCGACATGGGTGGAATATGTCCGCCACAACCACCGCCGCACCCAGGCGGATGCGGAGGCCTGGGACCGGCTGCTGGAGCTTCACCGCGGCAAGACACGGCCACGGGTGCACCGGATGATCGAACGGCAGACAATTCCGCCGACCGACGATATCTTTCACAAGCCCCATACCGACCAGCATTAAGAGGCCGGGAGAGGCAGAAACGGGCCAGGTAAAAAAGGCTATTGGGTCCTTGCCATAACCCTCGACGTCATCCTCGGGCTTGTCCCACTACTGTCCGGTTTAAATTTGTGGCCATTGGAAGGCCATCTGGTTTTGGTTTGTGGGTTTGTCTGGTGGCGGGTTTAGAAGCCGATCGGTGC
>NZ_JBNWBW010000037.1:0-37217 GCF_053522725.1 Agrobacterium sp. 16-172Ci | reverse complement strand
AATCACCTTCGAGGATGAGGCCGGCAAGGAGAACCAGTTTTTCCACGCCCAGAAGGACCAGACGACGCGGGTTCTGAATGACCGGACCAAGCGCATCGACCGGCATGAGGTCGCCTCGGTCGGCGGCAACCGCGCGGTGGAAGTTTCCGGCAACCAGAAACACGAGATCGGCGGCTCGGTAAACACCGTCGTCGGCGGAACGGGGCCGATGGCGATGATGGCCATGGCCGGCGTGCAGGCGCTCTCCGGGCAGACGGCGGGGCTGCTTTCGCAGGCCGCCCAGATCGCCGGCGGCGGTGGCCCGGGTGTCACGGCCTTCGCCACCACGCTCGCCTCATCCGCACTCGGCTTCCTCGGCGCAGGCGGTCTTTCCTCGCGTGAGGGGGTCGTTTCCGGCCCGAGCCCGCGCGCGGATGCGGGTACGGCGCTAGCCGGCTCCGGCTCGGGCGTCGGTTCCGATGCTTCGGGATTGTTTCCGCTGCCGGGCATCATGAACACGATCGTCAGCACGTTCAAATCCGACAGCGTCGGGGTGGCGCGGGCAGAACAGATCGGGGTCAGCAAGGTTACGAATGTAGGCCAGACGTCGCTGGAGAGCGTCGGAAAGTTCAAGAAGATTGCAGTCGGTGAAGAGTTCGTCATCGAATGCGGCGATTCCAAATTCATCATGAAGGCGAATGGCGAGGTCATCATTCTTGGCAAGACCTTCAATTTCGTGGCGACGGATCATTTTCAGCTTCGCGGCAAGCCGATCGATCTGAACTGACGGAGGCCGGGTCTTGGAACTTCAGAACCGCCTGCCGTTTCCCGCCATGGCTTTCCGTCAGTTCGATGCCGAAGGAGGGCTCGATTGTATCGTCTCCGTGCGTGCAACATTCACGCATGCTCAGGGCGGTTCGCTGGATGTCGCAGCCGAGCAGGAAAGTTTCCAGTGGGAGGATGCCTATGAGGGCGATCCGCACCAGACCGTCCTCCTGCGCCAAAGCGACCTTACCCCGGACAAGCCCGGCACGGATATAACCTTTCTCGGGAATGCGTGGTCTGCGAGTGGCGAGCCGGAGAAATCCTGGCGTGCCTCCATCCGCGTTGGTGGAATTTTCAAGGAAATCGAGGTTTTCGGCAAACGCTTCTGGCAACCTGTCGTTAAGGAGAAATGGGCAGGTTTTACCGCCAGGGAAGCCAAACGTGTGGTAGCGGATTGGAAACTGAGCGATCCTGAACCGGCTAGAAGCGTGGCCATATGCTGGCGCAACGCTTATGGCGGCGCGATCCCTGGCACAGGTGACGCGGGGACGGAAACACCGATTGACGTGGAGCGCCGAAATCCGCTTGGGTGCGGCATCGTCAATCTTGAGATGCCTGCCGACGCCGGGCCTGTTCCAGCTCCGCAGATCGCTGCCGTTGGTGAGCATTCCGATTGGCGGAGCACGCCGGAACCGCAGGGATTTGGACTCGTTTCGCCTTGGTGGCAATTCCGTCAGCAATATTCCGGAACCTATGACGACGGTTGGCGGGAGGAGAGGCATCCCCTCTTGCCGCGTGATTTTGATCCACGCTTCTGGCAGGCCGCTCATCCTGATCTCATTGCGACGCCTCACCTCAAGGGTGACGAGAACTACGAGCTCGTTAACCTCAGTTCCGAGCATCCGGTCGCGAAAGGCTCGTTGCCCGGCCTTACCCTCGGTGTCCATTGCTCTCGCGAAGATCGCGACGAATGGCATGTGCTGAAGCTCGATGGCGTGCAATTCGATTGGCGCAATGACGGACGGGTGCTTCTGACCTGGCGCATCAGGTTTCCTCTTCCCGATGCCGGTGAAACAAAACTTACCCTGACGCGCGTTCGTCTGAAGTCGCCCGAAACCGAAGCGGCTCTGACCGAGAGGGAGACAGCATGAGCATCCCCCGCGACAATTATATCGGAGAGCCCGAATATCCCGGCACATGGACCACGGGCACACCGCGTGAGGGACTGCGTGACATCGATGAGGCGCGCATCGTCTCTTTGGCACCTGATGTATGCCTGACACCGGTTGGCTCGTCGGTGGTGCCTATTCCCTATCCGGTCGTGGATTTTTGCGGCCATGATAAAAACTACACGCCGTCTGTTCGGTTCACCGGCAAAAAGGCGATGGTGATGCGTTCGTGTACGACACATGTGCACGGCGACGCGCCCGGTAACCGTAAGGGTGTAAAATCCGGCACGGTGGAAAGCATCTGCGAACCCATCGGGCATGCTGATCAGGTGCGTGCCGAAGGCTCGCATGTCATTCGCCACCTCGATCGTTTTTATATGAACAGCAGGAATACCCAGGGTGAGGCGATCTTCGTCCGCAGCACGCAGACCTATGATCCTCCCAAGGACGATGATCCGGTGCGGGGATCGCTCCGATGGCAGGATGATGCGCCTGTGCAGTTGGCGCAAGCTGCAACCGGAACGATGACCGATGCCGGTAACAATGGATGGTTCTCGTCCAATGGCAATAATACTCGCGCACTCACTGGTACAGCCACAGGTACTGTAAATGGTGGTGGAGCACACGCTCCGTCGACATCTCGACCGATTCCCAAAACTCCCAGTCTGCCAAAGGTTGGTGGTGGGAAACTCTTGCGGAAAGGTATCTGGGCCATGGTGCTCGAGGATATACTCCGCGACCTCTCAATGCCGGAGGATGAGCGGGCCACTGAGGGGCGTGCCTTGGGCGCGATAATGTCCAAACCAGGGCAGGCGGTAATTGTTCAGGACAAGCTTCTTGGTGGCCGCCAACCTGTCACGTTTGGGAATATTTTGAAACGAGAGACTTGGGATTTCTCCGGAAAATACGGTATTGCCATCGATCAAGAAGAAAGGGTGCCGCTGGCAAACGATATCCTGTCATCAATATCCGGCAAACCAATGGACGTTCGAACGATGTCCGATGCGGAAGTAAACGGTCTGCTGGCCCCCTTCCAAGGTCTCTCTGACGAGGAAATCGAGCAAAAGCTGAAAGACATCAGAGAAGCCCGACAGCAAGAGGAGCAAGAAAAGAAAGAAGACCCCAAACCTGGTCCTCAACCAGTCCCTCCTCCGCCGCTCGGTCCAAGTACTAGGATCGATGATAAGAAAAGGCGACGTAAAAAATGTCTGATCGGTCCGTACGACGAAATTAAAGAGGAGTGTTCTGGCGCGGGCGACTATGCCCACCACGTCGTCGCCGACATGACATACCGTCTGGGCGATCGTCCAGGGAAAGTAACGACGGAAAGAGTGCCTAATGCTCCTACCGAAGGTGAAGGGGAGTCAATCTGCCTGACTGAGGCCCAACACAGCCGAAAAAATGGCTCTGGCGGTGTGCATGAACTGACCAGAAACGAGCTGAAAGGGATTGATCATCCGGATTATCCGGGAACAGCTCCTATGGAAGATATCTTGTTAGCGTCTCAAGATGCGCTGCTGGCAACAAAAGGAATCGACAAAGCCTGCGCAGAAGCGGCAAACGCGCGGGCGGAAGAACAGGTGAAGAAGAAGACAGGCCTTTCCGCTCCGGGAAGGACGAAGGAAAAACCGCTTCCAACAGGCAAGATCGCTGATGTACTTCGTGCTGGAAAATATCCGTAAAAAGGAGAGACCTTCTTGGATGACATTCTGAATGACGAGCAAGATTTCGAAGAGCTGTACGGCAAATGGGAGCCCAAACTCTATCAGGCTGCCATGGCAGACACCGACCGCCACTTCGCTGCTCTGGTGGGCGGACCGCGTTGGGACGATCCGTACACGATCATTCTCATGCGCGACGCCGTTAAACAAACATTCTCGCGGTCGGATGTTCGCAGGGAGTTGCGCGATATCCGCGTGATACCGTCGTTGAAAGACGATGCAGGGCCTTCCTATGTCACGATCAGCCTGCAGGGCGACATTTATGTTGTCGGTCCAGACGGTTCACAGCATTTCATCATCCCCGGAACTCAAGCCGAATCCGAGATCGCGTCCGAAATCGATTTCCGCTCCATTCTTCCTTACGACAATCGTTGGCTCGTGGCAGGCAGCGGCAACTTCTTGAAGCTCGGAAAAGGCGAGAGCTGGGAGGACGTGTCGCCGTCGCTTACAACTGAATATCCTTACTCGGAGACTGAATGGGCCATTCTCGGAGAGAACATCAAGGGTGAAATCTTTATCGTTGCGATCCAAAGACCGAACCAACGGTACTTCAACCTTTATCCGGGCCATCCCCTATATCGGAATGACATGGCGGAAGACGAACGCTTCAAACTGAAAAAAAGGTTGAGAGCTGAAAAGGGTACCCATCCGGTTCTAACTACGCTTTACACAGGAACACCCGGCAACTGGAAACGTCAAGAATTGCCTGAACGGATCGCCAGTACTTCACCGCCATACGCATGGTTAGCCGCCGTTACTTCGGACAATCAAGGCAATGATTATTTGGTTGGCTCCGACGGTTTGGTTATGACAGGAACACCCGAGAGCGGTTTCTCTGAGATTTCATCGTTGCCAGACCGCGAAAAGCATTATTCTGATGCTGCTTATCTTGACGACGAACTGGTCCTCGTTGCTGACTCGGAGTTGTTTCGCTTCGATGGACATTTAGCAAAAAACTTCACACCAAAGGTGAAGCTCCAGCTTGGTAGCAAACGGGTTCAGCCATCAGCGATTTTTGCCTGGCAAGACAGACTGCACGTCTTTGATTATGGTAACCGCATCTTTTCTCTCGTCGAGGGAGAATGGAGAGAGTATGCCATTCCAAACGAGTTGCTCGAGCGTCCTTTCAAAGCCAGAAAGCCATAGATTGTCGGAAGCGTGCGCGCTGTTACTGATCGAAGCCATCACCGACACGAAGTGCAATGGCATCTCGGATATTGCGGTTGTAAAGGCAAAAGGGAAATTACCTGGGCGGGGTCCCGCGCTGACCGAGGTGCAATGCAAGGGAAATCCGTCTCGCGCTGAACGCCGGCGCATCGGTGCGGGAGGTCGCTCGAAAGTACAACGTTCATCCTCGCACGGTCCTTAGAGGGATACGTCGATTAGCTTGACGATGTCGGGTATCTCGATCCTTGTTCTTGCCGGGAGCGGTGCCTGATCACGCCCGGATTATACCACGACGACCCATCCATCGATAACTCCGGCGGAGCCGCAAATTATTAAAACAGGCACTTTACAACTTAAACAAGAAGTTTATCGCAGCCAGCATATCGTTGTAGGCATCTTCGTTCGCATAGGCCAGCAGTAGCTTAACGATGAGGCTCGAGAGTGTGGTGATGCTTCGATGCCGATTACAGAGATCATCGATATTGGCTTCGACGCTAAACCGAGTATGGTAGCGCACCGTTTTTTACGACCTCCAGAGGGCCACATGCAGGTTGAAGTCCGCGATAACAACGTCGATCAGGCGTTACGCATTCTCAAGAAGAAGCTGCAGCGCGAGGGCATTTTCCGTGAAATGCGTCTTCGCGAAGCTTTTGAGAAGCCATCGATCAAGAAAGCGCGGGAGAAAGCTGAAGCAGTCAGCCGTCAGAGAAAACTTGCCCGCAAGCAGATGCAACGTGACGGCCTTCGTCCTTCAAAGCCGAAAAAGAATGCGTGATCGCGGTCGTCAGTAGATCGACCTTTCGAGGAGATAGACCATTTCTTCGCTAACCTTGCGTGTTTAAAGCGCCATGAGGTAAGCGCTTTCTGTCTGGCACCAGACTAATACTTCGACATAAAACTGCAAACTTTAAGGGTCGGAAAAACAGGGCGCATTTTGGCCTAAGGAATTAAAAGCCGTTGGCAGATAATCTTCGAGACAGGGTATTTCTACCCTCTCAATTTGCCGCGGTTTTAACGCCGATGTCCGAAATCTGTCGGTGAAGCCGCATATGGCTTCGTTGCTACAGATTGCGGACATCGGATTTTGAATGAGCAGTATCCTGACAAACGGTTCGGCGATGACGGCGTTGAGTACGCTTCGCGGGATCGGCGCACAGCTCTCCAGTGCATCGCAACAGATGTCATCGGGCCTCCGGGTCTCAACGGCGTCCGATAACGCCGCCTATTGGTCGATCTCGACATCGATGCGCTCTGACGTTGGTGCGATGGAGGCCGTCACCGACAGTCTTGGGCTGGCGATGGGGATCGTCGATACCGCATATGCGGCGATGGAAACCGTGCGGCAGTCCTTCGTCGAGATCAGGAACCTGGCGATCACCGCCAGCGACATGCCGCAACCCGGCATGCAGGACGCGATCAAGCCGACCTTCAGCCTCGACCCCGAATACGCCAAGTCGGACGTCTACAAGATCGACGTCAGGATACAGCAGCTACAGGACCAGGCGAAGGCGGCCATGCCGTCGGCGTCGTTCGCGGGCGTGAACATGATCTACCACGGCAAGAACGAAGACGTGAAGGCAAGCGAACAGGTGTTCTCCTTCGTCATCGGATATGCGGACGGGAAGGTGCAGACGATGGATGTCAGCGCCATGGACACCTTGCTTCTGAACGACGACTTCGGCAGCTACCCGACGACGTATCCGGGTGAGTTCAACCCGGAAAAGACATTGTTCGACGGCAGCGATATCATTGACGCGCCGGGATCGTTCACGCCCGCCGCGATCTACTGGTACAACATCCCGGTATCGAACCCCGTCACGGGCGACCCGGAGGCCTATCCGGTCAATCCCACCTATATCCTCCAGTCGATCGAAAGCCATGTCGTCCGCTTCGGGTCGGACAGGCAGGGTCTATACAGCAACCTCGTCGCCAACATCGACAGCAAAATCCAGCAGCTGACCTCCAAGATGGCCTATGTCGGGTCGGTGCAGTCGGCACTCGACCTGTATGACGAAAGCAACAGGAAGCGGATCAGCACCGCGACACGGGGCATCGGGCGGCTGGTGGACGCCGACATGGAGGTCACAGCGGTGAAGCTGAGAGCACTGGAGACGCAGCAACAACTGGCGATCAATGGGCTACATCTCGCCAATTCCCAACCATCCACGATCCTGCAGCTTTTCGGGTAAGGAAGTTGGAAGCTTTCAGCCTGATGATCATCCCGCCCGGTGTCTGCTTATCGCTCGCGTCATGGAACACGAGAACCTCGCTTTCTAGCTGGCCAGCGTTTGCGCTCCAACGCATTCGAAGCCGCGCATAATTGGTTACGCTAGTTGGACTATTTTGGTCGGCCTGATTTCGTCAGTTACGGGATGTCTGGGGCAAGTGCGGGATGGGCCTTGACATCGCTCGGCGGCGGTGCAAATTTTTAGATATGGGGTAGCGATCACCCCACGAGGCCACGGCCGAAGAATCGCGTCCTTTAAACCCGAGAACCGGAGGGACGCGTTATGCCGTCATTTCTTGAAATTACATCCGAGAAGCTAAACCGCATCATCGGCCTGCCGAACGCGCCGATGATCATCGACGTCCGCAACGACGAAGACTTCGCTACCGATCCCCGCCTCATACCGGGGTCAGTGCGCCGCGATTACCGCGTGGTCACGGAATGGGTCCACGAGCTGAATGGACCGTCCGTCGTTCTTTGCCAGAAAGGCCAGAAGCTTGGCCACGGCGTTGCCGCTCATCTCCGAGCAGCTGGCAAAGTTGCAGAGGTCCTCGAAGGGGGATTTGAGGCATGGCGTGAATCAAAGGCAGCTCTTATCCCCGTTGAAAGTCTGCCACCCCGTGACAGCCGCGGGAGGACTGTTTGGGTCACTCGCTCGCGGCCGAAGATCGACAGGATTGCCTGCCCGTGGCTGATCAGGCGTTTCGTCGACCCGTCAGCGGTATTCCTGTTTGTTCCTGCTGCAGAAGTCTCGGCAGTTGCCGACCGGTTCAATGCCACACCCTTCGACATTGAAGAAGTATTCTGGAGTCACCGCGGCGAGCTTTGTACTTTCGATGTCATGGTCGAAGAATTCGGCCTCGGGACCGAACCCATGCTCCGTCTCGCGACGATCGTTCGGGGAGCAGATACATCGAGGCCTGACCTGGCCCCCGAAGTTGCAGGCCTGCTGGCAGCATCGCTCGGCCTCTCTCGCATGTTCAACGACGACCTCGAGCAACTCGAAGCGGGCATGACACTCTATGACGCGTTCTACAGATGGTGCCGTGACGCCACCGACGAAACGCACAACTGGCCAAACCCGAGGAAGGGATGACGACCATCACCGACCTCACGAAGGCCAGCGCGCACGATGACGCAGCAGGGAACGACATCGTTCCGCTCTCCGAAGCGATAAAGGTATGGACGCGTGTGGCGGCGCTGAGCTTCGGCGGCCCCGCTGGCCAGATCGCGGTCATGCACCGTATCGTTGTCGACGAGAAACGTTGGGTGGGTGAACACCGATTCCTCCACGCGCTCAACTACTGCATGCTCCTGCCAGGGCCGGAAGCCCATCAACTCGCCATATACATCGGCTGGCTACTGAACAAGACAAAGGGCGGCATGATTGCTGGCCTTCTGTTCGTGCTGCCTGGTTTCCTCTCGATCCTGGCGCTCAGCTACATCTATGTGATCTTCGGCAACGTAACCGCAATCGAAGGCATGTTCTTCGGGCTGAAATGCGCCGTCCTTGCCGTCGTCGTACAGGCGGTAGTCCGCATCGGCAGCAGAGCGCTCAAGAACAAGGTGATGGTCGCTATAGCTGCGGCGGCCTTCGTCGCGATCTTCTTTCTCCACGTGCCGTTTCCGCTCATCATTATCGCTGCCGGCATTATCGGCTGTTTTGGAGGAAGGGCGGGCTTCGGCGCTTTCAAAGCTGGCGGGGGCCACAAGTCCGGGTCGGGCAAGATACTCGAAGATAGGGATTCTGTCCTCGGTGAGGAAATCCCGGATCACGCCAAGCCTAACCTTTTATGGTCGCTGAAGACTTCAGGTGCTCTGGCGGCGCTCTGGCTCATTCCAGTCGCGGTACTCGTCCTCGTACTCGGTTGGGACAATGTTTTTACGAAGATCGGCCTGTTCTTCAGTCAGATGGCTGTTGTGACGTTCGGCGGGGCCTATGCAGTCCTGGCCTATGTCGCGCAGGCTGCCGTGGAAAACTATGGCTGGCTTCGTCCAGGCGAAATGCTTGATGGTCTCGGCATGGCGGAGACGACTCCCGGTCCCCTCATCATGGTCACGCAGTTCGTCGGGTTTTTGGCTGGTTACCGCGATCCGGGCACGTTGACTCCGTTAACCGCAGCGACCCTCGGCGCGATATTGACGACGTGGGTAACGTTCCTGCCGAGCTTCCTTTGGATTTTCGCCGGAGCGCCGTTTATCGAGAAGATGCGCGGCAACTCGGCGCTCGGCGGCGCAATGTCAGCAATCACTGCGGCTGTGGTTGGCGTTATTCTCAACCTTGCGGTCTGGTTCGGGCTTCACGTGCTATTTTCCGACGTCAGGTCCGCTGCGTTCGGCCCACTCACACTGGACGTACCCGTGCTCGGTTCGCTCATACTGCCATCTCTGGTCCTGACGGTCTTGGCGGCCATCGCCATTTTTAGGCTCAAGCTGTCGGTCATTACGACTTTGGCCATATCGGCCTTGCTTGGGATCGGCTGGACATTGGCGGTGGCGTGAAGCGTCCGCCTTTGTGTCGTCCTTTCTCTGGGGAGACCAAGGCGTTCCTTTTACTCTTCGAGGCTATATGAGTGGTGTCCGGGAGAGGCATGTTATCAATGATGGCGTTCGGCCGGAGGCGAGAGCTTCCGGCCGACGTTCGTCATCCAAACTTCACGAGGTTAAGTGCTGGGAGCGGACCGCCTGGAAACTGCACCAGTTTTCCACCGATCGAGACCGCACCGAGGTCAATCCCCGCGAAGCCCAGCTTGGCGATCAGCGCTCCCACTTCGGCCTTCGACCGCGCGTCGTCTCCCGAATAGAAGAGGACGCGGCTGCCACCTTCGGCGCGTGGATCACCAGAGAGCAGATGCGGAGGGAGATGGTTGAACGCCTTTACGACACGAGCGCCCGGCACCAGGCTTGCGAAGACTTCCGTCGACAGCCGGCCATTGAGTTCGGCCGGCTGAAAGAGCGGACGCTCGATCGGGTTGTTGGCGTCGATGACGATGCGGCCGGCCCAATCCGGAACACCCGCCAATGCCTTTGGCAACTTCGACCAAGGCACGGCGACCAGCACGAGATCGGCCTTGGCCGCTTCCTCGATGGTGCCTGCCGTGATGTGTGGCGTCAGTTCGGCTGCGAAGTCCCGAAGCGTCTCGGGACCCCGACTATTGGAGATCATTGCGGCGATACCGTTCCGGGCAAGCGCGCGGGCGAATGCGGAGGCGATCTCGCCGGCTCCGATGATACCGATAGACATGGGGAGTCTCCAGGTTGGATTTATGATCAGGCGGTGAAGCCGCCGTCGGCGACGATGTCAGCACCGGTCACGAAGGCAGCCTCCGGACTGGCGAGATAAGCCACGACGCTCGCAACCTCGTAATCCTTGCCGTAGCGGCCGATCGCCATTCCGGGGCCGACGATCTTCGAGACGGGACCTCCATCCGGATTCATGTCGGTGTCGGTCGGGCCGGGGTGCACGGTGTTCACGGTGATCCCCTTGGGGCCGAGGTCGCGAACGAGGCTGCGGTTGAAGCCGGCGACAGCTCCCTTCGTCAGCGTGTAGAGAGAGGCAGTCGGGAAGGCCGCATAGCGGACCATCGACGAGCCGATATGGATGATCCGTCCGCCCGACTTCATGCGGCGCGCAGCTTCCTGCGTGCCGACGAACACACCCGTCACGTTGACCGCGATCATGCGCTCGTAGTCTTCGAACTTGATGTCCTCGATCGGACCACCGAGTGCGATGCCGGCATTGTTGACGAGGATATCCAGGGAGCCGAAGGTTTCCTCGGTCTTGGCCACGGCGGCCCGAACCGATTCAGGATTTCCGGAGTCGGCATGGATGGCGATCGCACGTCCGCCTGCGGTTTCGATTTCCTTTACGACTGCCGCTGCCTTTTCCGGCGATGCGCTGTAGGTGATGGCTACTGCGGCTCCATCAGCAGCAAGACGCTTTGCGATGGCGGCACCGATCGAACGGGACCCGCCGGTGACGAGAGCGGTCTTGCTGGACAGTTTCAGAGAGGTGTTGGTCATTGCGATAACTCCGTTGCTTGGTTTCGATGGAGTGAATATCGCCCTCTTATTCCTCTTTTATTAGATGCAATTGGCTGTTATTGCTTTCAAGTAATCGTTGAAAGAGGCATCATGGAAACACTGGCAAATCTGGAGTCCTTCGTCCGTAGCGCCGAGTATGGCAGCTTCTCTTCAGCGGCCCGCAGGCTGGGGTTGACGCCAGCGGCCGTAAGTAGGAACGTCGCGGCTCTCGAATCCAACTTGAAGCTCCGGCTCTTTCAGCGCAGCACGCGAAGTCTGACGCTCACGGAGGCTGGCGAGCGCTTCCTTTATTCGGTCCGTGACCACTTGGAGAGCCTTCAAGGTGCGATTGCCGAGGCATCCAGTGAACAAGCGGAGCCGGGAGGCGTGCTGAGGCTCAGCATGAGCCCTACCTTCGGAGTGGAATACATCCTTCCGACCTTGCCCGAGTTCATGCACCGTTACCCGCTAATCAGGCCAGAATGGATGTTCGAGAACCGTCAGGTTGACTTGATCGCCGAGGGCTACGACGCGGCGATCGGTGGCGGATTCGAGCTGACGCCGGGCATCATCGCAAAAACCCTTGCCTCCGCCCACATCATCGCGGTTGCCTCGCCATCATACATGCAGGACCGCGTTCCGCCTCACGATCCGTCCGGGTTGATCGAGCTGGACGGGATCGTCATGCGTTCATTGCGGACAGGTCGAATTCGGCAATGGCAGATGCGCAACGTCGCGGGCGAAGAGCAGCCGGCGGGGCTGAAGGAGAAGATTGTCGTCAACGACCCGGCCGCAATGCGATCAGCCGCGGTTCTGGGGCTTGGCGTCGCCATGATCGCCAAACCCGATGTATTGCCATACCTTGAGAACGGTGAGCTTATCCGTCTTGTCCCAGCTTGGTACGCGGATGCGGGTCCGATTTCGATCTACTATGCGAACCGAACCTTGCTACCCACCAAAACCCGAGTGTTTATTGATTTCATAGGTGAAGTCTTTCAACGCGAAAGGTGGCCAGAACGGTTTGCAGGTACGTTGGGATAGTCCGCTATTGGCGCAGGTCGCGAGTTATCATCGTGAGCAGCATTCAGTCGGTATATGGGTGCCGCAACAGGCGGTGGTCCTCGCGTTGTTTTCGGCCAGCCAGCGGTCACGCGGTTTGCAACTCGCTGGTCTCGGAATCAGCGAGACATTAAGGACGCCGTCGGTGTCCACAGGTTCTTCCGCGCAAAACAGTTGCATCGGTCGAACGCCGTCGCTGACCTCGAATGTCAGCTTCGCGGAGCCGTCGAGACGGACGTGTTCGGAAACCTTGCGGACGATGGCCGAGAACTTCCCGGCTGTCATATGGGTCCGTTCGCCTTCCTCGATATCCCAAAGCTGCACGAAAATTTCCGACCAGGCTTCCGGATTTGCACCGCAGTCGAGCGCGGAGAACTGGCCAGCTTTGACCTCGGTCACGTGATAGCCAGGCTTCACGGTCTTACCATCGTACAGGAAGACCAATGGCAGGTCCGGTGTCTCTGCCGCCCTGCTTAGTAATTTCCCGAGCGAGATGTCGGTTTTGTCGAAATGGCTATTGTCGATCGTGCTCATTTGTGGATATCCTCTATTTCAACAATTCAAGGATTATTGAAATATGGATGATCGTCAAGCCCTCTCTTCGTTCGCCGCACTCGCACAGGAAACCCGTCTCTCCATCGTGAGGACCCTGGTCGTCGCCGGCCCTGAAGGTCTAGCCGCCGGCGCGATTGCCGAACGAATGGGCGTCTCGCCATCGAATGTCTCGTTCCACCTCAAAGAACTCGAGCGCTCCGGTCTCATCGTCCAGCGCCGGGAGTCGCGTTCGATCCTTTACAGCGCAAGCTACGACACACTGGCCGACCTCGTGACGTTCCTGATGGAAGACTGCTGCGCGGGACATCCCGGTATTCGTGGGTCCGTCGAGCGATCCGCCAGTTGCTGCTCAAACGAAGCATAGGCTGAAGGAATACGTCATTGCATTCGACCAAGGTTCCAGCGCGCATCGTCTCCGCTCTCGGTGTCACGCAGATCATCGGCTACGGCACTCTCTACTATTCCTTCAGCATCCTCGCCCCCGGGATGGCCAAGGATTTCGGCATCAGCGTGGAGCGGGTCTTCGCCATCTTCTCGGTCTCGCTGTTCATCGGCGGGCTGTCTGCTCCCTTCATCGGCAGGCACATGGACAGGATCGGCGCGGCGACCGTGATGACCCTGGGATCGGCATTTGCGGCGTTCACCCTGGCGCTATGCGCGTGGTCACCATCCATGGCACTCTTCGCCCTTGCGATCGTCATGCTGGAGGTGTCCTCCGGGATGGTCCAGTATCAGGCGGCCTTCGCCACACTGGTCGAAAGCGAACCTCGGACGGCCTCCCGTAGCATCACCTATCTGACACTCATCGGTGGCTTTGCCTCCACAATCTTCTGGCCGATTGCTGCCACACTGACCGGATACCTGTCTTGGCGCGAAATCTATCTTGTGTTCGCCGCGCTGAACCTGCTCGTCTGCATGCCGCTGCACTACTGGATCATGCGTGACGTGAGGAACGGCTCCAATACGGGCGAGATACGAACCCGCGAGGTGGTCGTTGGCGCTCTTGAGCCGCAGGCGCGCCGCCGTGGCATGCTGCTGGTCTCCTTCGCCTTCGCGCTGTCGGGCTTCACTCTCGCCGCGATACTTGCCCACATGGTGCCGATGCTCGGCGCGATCGGACTTGGCAGTGCGGCAGTAGTGATCGGTTCCCTGTTCGGTCCGGCACAGGTCATGAGCCGCCTGATCAACATGGTCTTCGGAAAGAGCCTGTCGCCGCCGGCGCTTGCCATTGTGTCCGCGGCGCTTATGGTTGTCGGGGCGGTGATACTCGGGGTGTCAGGTGATTGGCTGCCCGGTGCGGTGGCTTTCGCCATCTGTCTGGGCCTTGGGTCAGGGATCAACAGCATCGCTCAGGGGAGCCTCCCACTCTATCTCTTCGGGTCCGCCGGTTACGGCGCGATCACGGGCAAGATGGCTGCGGCAAGGTTGGCGACTGGCGCAGCCGCACCGTTTGCATTCGCGGCGGCAATGAACCACTTCGGGACAACCATCTCACTTTTCGTGATCGCCGCGCTGGGTACGCTTGGAATCCTCGCGTTCATCGCGGTCGCCTCATCGGTGCGTGGCGACCGCGTTGCCTCATAATGGAAGAGCGTACATAAGAGTCCGCGGATCACCGTCATGAAAGCCAAGCCCCGTGAACACTCCGATCAAATCCACGACGTCACGCAGTCATCCGGCCGCTTTCGGCGGCGGAGCCATCATCAGCGCACTCGGCGGGTTGATCGGGCTTGGAGGCGCGGAATTCCGTCTGCCGCTGCTCATCGGCGCATTCAACTTCGCGGCTCTCGAGGCGGTGATCCTGAACAAAGCAATGAGCCTTGTCGTAGTGTCTTCCGCCCTGCCGTTTCGAGCCGGCACGATCCCTTTCAGCCAGATCGCATCGAATTGGCCGATCGTGCTGAACCTTCTTGCAGGGAGCCTGATCGGTGCTTGGTTCGGCGCAGGATGGGCCACCCGATTGAAATCGGAGACCCTCTACAGGGTGATAGCCCTTCTTCTCGTCGCAATCGCCGTCGTGCTGGTGCTTGGCCACGGCACCTCGGTCGGCCAACCGCTGCTGACGGGAAGCTGGCAGATTGTCGCGGGAATATCCGTCGGCTTCGTGATAGGCATCGTTGCGTCGCTGCTGGGCGTCGCCGGGGGCGAGTTGCTCATTCCGACGTTGGTTCTGCTCTTCGGCGCGGACATCAAGCTCGCCGGGAGCCTTTCACTGGCGGTGAGTCTTCCCACAATGCTGGTGGGCTTTACCCGCTACAGCCGCGACCAGAGCTTTTCGGTTCTGGGCTGCAACAGGGTATTCGTTCTCGTAATGGCCGCGGGATCAATCGTGGGGACGTTTGTGGGCGGCCTACTCCTCGGCATCGTCCCGAATTCTGTCCTTCTTCCCGCGCTCGCCGTGATCTTGTTGCTGTCAGCCGTGAAGGTTTGGCGACACGGCTGACAGCATTCATCCCTAGATCGATTTGAGCTGGACGCGCTTTTCGAGTTCGGCCGCCTGTTCCTTCCGCTCACTGTATCGGTCTGTCAGGTGGGCCGAGGCGTCCCTTGTCAGCAGCGTAAACTTCACCAGCTCCTCGCAGACGTCCACGACGCGGTCGTAATAGGAGGAAGGCTTCATCCTGCCGTCGGCGTCGAACTCCTGGTAGGCCTTGGCGACGGACGACTGGTTCGGGATCGTGATCATCCGCATCCAGCGGCCCAGCACGCGCATCTGGTTCAGCGCGTTGAAGGACTGGCTGCCACCGGAGACTTCCATGATCGCCAGCGTCTTGCCTTGCGTCGGCCGGATCGATCCGAGCGACAAGGGAATCCAGTCGATCTGCGCCTTCATGATGCCCGTCATCGCACCGTGGCGCTCGGGGCTAACCCAAACCTGGCCTTCCGACCATTGCGACAGCTCGCGTAGCTCCTGCACTTTCGGATGGCTGACCGGAGCCTCGTCGGGAAGCGGCAGTCCCCTCGGATCAAACATCCGCACCTCGCACCCCAACCGCTCGAGCAGACGTCTGGCTTCATGCGCGAGCAGCCGGCTGTAGGACACCTCCCGGAGCGAGCCGTAGAGGATTAGCATACGCGGCTTGTGAGTCGAAAACGCTGGACGCAACGCGTCGAGGTCAGTTTGGCGAAGATGCCGCTCCTGCAAAGCGGGAAGGGTCTCAGACAATGCGCTTTCCCTCCTGGTCGAGGACCTGCTCGCCGTCTTCCTTGAAGAACGCTCCCTTGAAGCCATCCGGCAGGATGTCGAGGACGACCTCGGAGGGTCGTGCAAGTTTGGTGCCGAGCGGTGTCACGACGAACGGACGATTGATGAGGATAGGGTTCTTCAGCATGGCGTCGAGCAGCTCATTGTCCGTCAGTTCCAGATCGTCGAGACCCAATTCAGCGTAAGGCGTGCCCTTCTCGCGGATCGCCTGTCGGACTGTCAGCCCAGCATCGGAGATCATCCTTGCCAACTCGTTGCGCGACGGCGGCGTCTTGAGATACTCGATGACGGCCGGTTCGATCCCGGCTGCGCGGATCATCTCCAGCGTGTTGCGGGACGTGCCGCAGGCGGGGTTGTGATAGATGGTGGCGTCCATTGTCATGTCCTTTCAGTGATGGTGTTCCGGGAGACAGCGGGAGCTGCCTCGTACCAGCCCTTGGTGCGGTTCACGGCCCAGACGACCGTGAGCATCACGGGGACCTCGATGAGTACGCCGACGACTGTCGCCAGCGCCGCGCCGGACTGGAAGCCGAACAGGCTGATGGCAGCCGCGACCGCGAGTTCGAAGAAGTTGCTAGCCCCGATCAATGCCGAAGGCCCGGCGACGCAATGGCGCTCCCCCGACATCCGGTTCAGGAGATAGGCCAGCCCGGAGTTAAAGTAGACCTGGATCAGGATCGGGACGGCCAAGAGAGCAATAATTGTCGGCTGCGCGATGATCTGCTCACCCTGGAAGCCGAAGAGGAGAACGAGCGTAGCGAGCAGGGCGACAAGCGAAAGCGGTTGCAGCTTCGCCAGCATGGCGTCCAGCGCCTTCGTCGTGCCGTCAGTGGTCAGCCGCCCTCTCAGGACCTGGGCGATGATGACCGGGACCACGATATAGAGGACGACCGACAGAAGGAGCGTGTCCCAGGGCACGGTGATGGCCGACAGCCCGAGCAGCAGCCCGACAATCGGCGCGAAGGCGACGACCATGATCGCATCGTTGAGGGCGACCTGGGAGAGCGTGAACAGCGGTTCGCCGCGCGTCAGGTTGCTCCAGACGAACACCATCGCGGTACAGGGGGCGGCCGCGAGGATGATCAGGCCAGCGATATAGGAGTCGATCTGGTCGGCCGGCAGATAGGGACGGAAGAGCCATCCGATGAACAGCCATCCCAGCAGCGCCATGGAGAACGGTTTGATGGCCCAGGCGATGAACAGGGTTACACCGATGCCGCGCCAATACGTGCCCACCTGCACCAGCGAGCGGAAATCGATCTTGATGAGCATTGGGATGATCATCAGCCAGATCAGGACGGCGACGGGCAGGTTCACCTTCGCGACCTCAGCCGCACCAATAATCTGGAATACATCGGGCATCAGATGGCCAAGGGCGACGCCAACGACGATGCAGAGGAACACCCAGATGGTCAGATAGCGTTCGAAGGTAGACATCTCATTCGGCCTTTGCGGACTTGGCGGAAGCGCCTTCGAGCGAACCGATCCGGCGGACGTGCTGCTCGAGCGCCAGGCGATCGATGGAAGCCAGAGGCAGATTGATGAAGGCCATGATGCGGTTCTTGAGGAAGCGCGCGGCCTGTGCAAACGCCCGCTGGATTTCGACTTCGGAACCCTCGACGGCTGCGGGGTCTTCGACACCCCAATGTGCAGTCATCGGATGTCCGATCCAGACCGGGCAAGCCTCGCCGTGCGCGCTGTCACAGACGGTAAAGATGAAGTCCATTTCGGGCGCGCCCGGCTGTGCGAAAACGTCCCAGCTCTTCGACGAGAAGCCAGTCGCCGGATAGCCGAGGACGTCCAGTTCCTTCAGGGCATGTGGATTGACTTCGCCCTTGGGCTGGCTGCCCGCGGAAAACGCCTGGAAGCGCCCGCCGCCCTCTTTGTTGAGGATGGATTCGGCGAGAATAGAACGTGCGGAGTTGCCCGTGCACAAGAAGAGCACGTTGTAAGTCTTGTCGGTCATGGTCGTTTTCCGTGGTTAGGTCGGAGTTCTGTTGAATTGCATGATCGTTGCCGATGCCGGGCAGATGCCCGACAACTGACGGGTCGCGAGAACGGCGGGCGGTACATCTGCGCGCTCGACCACAGCGAAGCCAAGGCTTTCGAAGAACGGTGCGGCGGAGGTCGTCGCCAGAAAGACCGCCGAATTTACTTTGACGGCCTTCAGCGTTTCCCTGGTTAGCGATGTTCCAAACGCCTTGCCGCGATGCTCAGGCAATATGACTATCGATCTGAGAAGCACGTCGTCGCCGCACGCCTCGATGCCAGCATAACCAACCGTGCCGCCATCTGATGAAACCGCCCTGAAAAACGAGCGCCCAGTGTCTTCGAGGTCTTCGGTTGGAAGACCGGAAGCCGACAGCGCCAGTTTCAGTTCGAGATCGCTCCCCGTGACTGGCTCCAGCCTAATGTTGCTCATGACACTTGCACCCCGGGAATGCAGCAGGGCGTGAGTTCGGCGATCAGCGGTGCGCAGAGGTCGGTTGAGCCGCCGCAGCAATCTTTTAAAAGGAAGAGAGTCAGATTACGTAGCCCCTCCAGATCGGCTCGATAGATGATCGAGCGGCTTTGCCTCTCATTTGTCACGAGGCCCGCTCGCGTCAGTGTGGCGAGATGAGCGGACATGGTATTTTGCGGAATGTCGAGAAGTCGTGCGAGTTCGCCAGCCGGTACGCCATCTGGCTCATGCCTGACAAGGAGCCGGAATGTATCCATCCTGGTGGATTGTGCGAGGGCAGCAAGCGCCGTAATTGCTGAATCTTTTTCCATATATCTACAATGCTGGATATATGGATTTTTTCAAGGCCTTTAAACTACGATCTTCTGAAGTGCTTTCGTCTTATATTTTTGCCTAAGTCATTGCTGGAAGTTGACATTATCAAATCTGTTCTCTAATTGTTCACACATGAAAAATCTTACCCGCCTCATACGAATAGGTTGATCTCCGCCCGCCGTGACATTCGCGGCGACGAGCAACTGTGTTTTGTTGAGGTTTTAGAAAATGGGTATCGCACAGCGCGCGAAGTCGCTCCGCGCAAGCCGTCATTCTGCTTCCATCCGTACGCTCTATCCAATGGCCACCGTTAAATGCGATGGCCCCCCAGTCTTCCGATCACAGGCGGCGCGTGATGCTGCCTGCCTGTTTGACGTTAACCCATCAATCACGTCATGGCACTGCATGCCACTCTCGCTCGATTACGGTGGTGGCGTCCACGTCCCTGATTTTGGTATTCTCGACGATGATGGCGGGCGCTTGTTAGTCGATGCGTCCGACAGGGTGATGCTGGTCGACGTAGGCAGGATCGAGGCCGCAGCCCAAAACCATGGCGTCAGATATCGACGTCTGGTGACCGATGAAGTCTACGATGGCCCGCGTCTTCAGAATGCCAAAGACCTGCTTCGGTATGGCGGTACGGTTCTAGCGCTCGGTGACCGTTTGCGATTACTCGCCGTCTTGGAAGAGCACGGCAATCTGACTGTCGCCGAATGCCTGACAGTTTTTACCGAAACCAAGCCAGTTGCCGGACTGGCCCAGATGATCTTGCGCGGTTTCGTCGAAGTCGATCTCGATACGGAATTACTCGGCCCCGAGACAATGGTGCGGCGGATACGGACCTGACCGCCCGTAATCGTCATCATCATTCCCCGTGTTCCGAGGCATACATGCAGTCTTATAGCGATAACCTGATCGCCAATCGCGATCCGTTCCATAGCTCGAAGTACGAGCTTACCCTGCCGACCCATCTAGCCATCATCGCAATGTCGAGATCGATCCGCCAGTTCCTGAAAAGGCGATCGTCGTTCGTCGCGGTTTTCGTCATGCCGCCGAAGGCAGACATCCATGCCTACAAGATGGCCGCGAAATGGTTGCTTGAGGGGACTGTGCCGGTTGGCGGCGAACACGGGAACAACTACGTTCTGTTCGTCGGTGAAGAAACTGAAGTTGCCGACGAGTTCGCTGGCTTCAGGAAATTGAGAGAACTCAAGCGGGCGATCATTCTTCTCCATGACGATGAGCTTCTATCGGATGAGGTCCGCATTGCGGCCGATATCGTTGTTCGTTTGCCGTTACCGGCTCCAAACGATTACCGAATTGCGGGACAGCGAATGGGTTTCGGGACTATCACGAATGCCGATGCCGATTTTTTGGCGAAGCAATCTCCCAAACGGGTCGAACTCGGTTGGCGGCGCGGACGATCCATGGCAGTCAGCATTGGGCGTCTCCGTCGGTATCCACATATCGAAAAAGGAAAGCCCTTCTCCGACCCGTCGTCGGCGGGACCGACACTGCACGACCTGTCCGGATATGGTGAGGCCAAAGCCTGGGGTCTCGAACTTGCCGAGGACATCACGGCATGGAAAGCGGGAGTTCTCACCTGGGATGATGTCGATTGCGGCGTCCTGCTTTCCGGCCCTCCGGGGTCGGGTAAGACATCTTACGCGGCTGCGTTGGCGAGGACCTGCGACGTACCGCTCGTATTGGGTTCCGCAGCCCGTTGGCAGGCAACCGGTCACCTCGGTGATATGCTCAAAGCCATGCGGAAAGCGTTCTCCGAAGCCGCAAGACAGGCACCTTCGATCCTGCTGATTGACGAGTTCGACAGTTTTACCAGCCGCGATGATCGGACCGGTAGCAACGACAACTATCATCGTCAGGTCGTCAACGCGCTCCTGGAATTGTTAGATGGCACCCAGTCGCATGAAGGCGTCATCGTCATCGGCGCAACGAACTATCCAGACATCATTGATCCGGCGCTTCTTCGAGCGGGTCGGCTTGAACGCCACTTTTCCATTTCGCTTCCGGATGAGGACGCGCGTCACGGCATCTTCCGTTTCTATCTCCGGGGAGACCTTGCCGACGAAGTGCTGGATGGTGTCGTGACGGCAAGCGACGGTTGGTCTGGTGCGGACATCGAACGGTGCGTCCGGGATGCACGACGTAACGCGCGACGGACGAAGCGACCAATTGCCCTCGTTGATCTCATCGCCGCAGTGCCGCAAGTGATGCCGGTTCCGTTGGCGGTACAGCGTTGCGTCGCCGCGCACGAGCTCGGCCATGCCATCGTCGGTGTTCTACTGGAGGCCGACGCGCTGGTGTCAGTCTCGATCCAGAGAACCATCCGGGTCGGCAGTCGATCACAATCTCTGGGGCACACGGCGTTCGAGGAGCGACTGTTCAGTCGAAGGACTTCGACGTATTTTCGAAACAAGATCGCCACGCTTCTGGGTGGTATCGCGGCCGAAGAAGTGTTGTTCGGGGAATTCGGTAGTGGTGCTGGTGGCGATCCATCGGCCGACCTGAATCGGGCAACTGATCTAGCGACGATGATGGAAACTAGGTGGGGTCTTGGGAAAACGCTGTCTGTCGAACCTGGCGACAGTCCACGTGAATTGTCTGCATTCCGTCACCGCCGCAAGGCTCTCAGCAAATCAGTCGAGGCGACATTGCAGGTGGAGTTTCGGCGGGCGAAATCCCTGCTCGAAGAACATAGGGATGCCCTTCTCGATCTTCATGTCGGTCTTCTGCGGGAGGGCAGTTTGGCCGCCGCGGTGGTCAGAGCTGCCGTAGAAAGGAGCGAGAGCTTCGGTCTACCTCATAAAGCCAAAACCGCTGGATACGAACTCGGGCAATGAACGCGGCGTCATTCCGTAATCGTCGTCGGGTATCACAGCGTGGCATGGAACGTGCCATTGAACTTCAACGGGGTGAAAAACGCCCGGCAACGGAAAGTACCTGTCTACCAGGACGAAGTCTTTCACATTAAATGTGGCTATAGGCATCTGATGGGCGATCGACAGGGCCGCGAACAGGAGATCATGCCCAATCTTATCCCTCTTCTGCTCCGGGCTAGGGACATAGAGATGGCGAAGCGGACCGACGGTCGTCATTTCGGCATAAAGGTCAGCAGCCTTGGACGTAAGTTCAGCGAACTGGAAGTCCACGGAAAGAATGTCATCGATCCAATTTTGGAGTCGCATTGCTTTTTGTGGATCGTGTTTCAAGGCCAGATGGGCACCTCGCCTCAACTCTGCTATAGCGGGAAACGAGATGGCGAGTGAATCTGCTCCCATGGCTCTCATCCAGGCACGTAACCCTGGCGGAGGTCGTTGCAAACCGGCATTGCTCAGGATGTTCGTATCCATCAGAAAAATGAGGTCTGCCATTTCGAAACCCTCGGATGCAGGTGAAAGCACCAAGGGTCGTAATCGGCATGTGCCGGTTTTTGGTAAAAATTGGGTTGAAAAATATCATAGTCGATAATTGGAGGAAGGGGACGATGTCACGAAACTGGACCATCGATGAGGCATCTGCCGACCTGTCGAGTCTACTTGAAGCGGCACGGACGTCGTCGCAATATATTGTTGCTCCCAATGGCAGGTTTGAGGTGTCGTTCAGGCAAACTGGAGGCAAATCCCTAGATAATATCCTGGATAAGGAAGGGCCGCTGAAACGGGGAGATATCGCACCTCAAGTGTAGTCTAGGCCGAAGGTGCTTGCATAGCATTTTTTCGGGCATCACGCCTTGGTGCCTTCAATATCAGATTTGCGCCGGCGGCCTCTGACATGCTGTGAAAAAGTCAGAGGAATACTGCAAGTTGTTATCGTCTTTCCGGTATTGCTACTAGACGTTCTAAATCGATTGTGCATTCTCACTGGAAGCAGGGGGCATGCCATGACAAATTTGATTTCTGACACAGACCAAAACGCTGAGAATTCGGTTTTCCAGAGCTCGCTTTCAGTTGAGGCCAAGATTGAGCGGGCACGAACTGAATTGCTTGACTTTTCGGCGCGTAATCGCCTGCTGAATGTCCCCCGGTTCTCAAAAAGCGCGAAGACCGTCGATATCGTCGACGAGCGTTCCTCTGAGGTCTTCCGTATTCTTGTGAGCGAAGGCAAGGCGATGACCTTTCTCGCAGGCGCAAATGGCCGCGACTCCAAAAACGGGGAGGGCTCGGAAGACCTGATCGAACTCGCGCTGCCTGAGGACGATGACAGAGATGAGAACGGTCGCCTCGTAAGGCATGGTGACACCAAACTCCAGACAAGGATGACTCCGAACGCGCTTCAGAAGCGCCTCCTCGATCTATATTTCGACGCGAGGACCCTTGAGGAAGAGCAGGGGGTTAACATCCTCTATCTCGGACTCGGCACGTTAAAATGGATCGATCCAAACAACTCCGAGAACATCCGATACGCCCCTCTCATCCTTGTTCCGGTTATGCTGGAGCGCGGCAGCGCAGCCGAGCGGTTCAAACTGAAAGCGCGGCAGGAGGACTATGCTTCCAACTTGTCACTCGAAGGTTTTCTGGATCGCGTCCACAAGATCACGATGCCGGCGTTTGAAGCAACCGATCAATTTTCCTTTGACGATTACGCCGCGCAGGTAGCTGCGGCGATCTCCATTAAGCCGAATTGGTCTGTCCAACCCGACGACATCGTCCTTGGCTTCTTTTCATTCGCAAAATTTCTGATGTACCGCGACCTCGACCCAAGCCTTTGGCCGCAGAACGCCAAGTTCACCGATCGCCCACTTATCACCTCCCTGGTTTCGAACGGTTTCACCACGGGTGAGGAGTTATTGTCTGAGGACGCGAATATCGACGCGCACATATCTCCGAGTGAGATGACGCACATCGTCGACGCGGATAGTTCACAGACAGCAGCGATCCACGAAGTCCGCAGGGGACGCGACCTCGTTATTCAGGGGCCTCCGGGAACCGGCAAGTCCCAGACCATTGCAAACATTATCGCTGCTGCGGTGGCAGATGGTAAGACTGTCCTCTTCGTGGCTGAAAAGATGGCCGCTCTTGAGGTTGTCAAACGTCGCCTTGATAACGCCGGAGTGGGAGACGCCTGCCTTGAGTTGCATTCGAACAAGGCGAACAAGCGTGCTCTTCTCATGGAGCTTCAGCACACCTGGGAACTGGGTGCTCCCCGGGGCGAGTCCGCGGACGCGCTGAACAGGAGTCTGGTGGACGCGCGTGATAGCCTGAATAGTCACCCCGCGCGTCTCCACGAAAAGTACCAACCGTACGGTCTGACGCCGTTTCAGGTGATTGGGCATCTGTCGCGGTTGCGACGGATCGGAATGCCGCCATCGGACATTGAGCTTGCAGATGCAGTCAACTGGACGCCTGACTATCGCGAGCGGGTTGTCGCGCTGTTGACTGAACTTGCGCAGCGTATCGATGATATCGGGCTTCCTTCGACCCATCCCTGGCACGGCGTCGGCCTTACAGGAATTACTCCTCTCGATCTCGAACGATTAGTCGTGAGATTAAATGACGCCAAAACTTTTTCCGAGCGTGTAAGCGACGGGATGAGATCAGTCACGGATGCGCTGGAAACTGAACCTTCGAAAACCTTCACGGCATTTGCTGCAAGCGTGAAGGTTGCTGAACGCCTGGCAACGAGACCTGAAGCCGCGGACTATGAGGCGCTTGGAAATGGCGTGTGGTTAGATGCGTTACCCGGCGTAGATCGCCTGATCAAAGACGGTGCTGAATATAGCCGGCTCGCCGCGGAAGTTGATAAAACGATGGTTGAAGCCGCTTGGGATGCTGATCCGGCTTCACTAATTAGCATATTCCGGCGTCTACCTTCGGATTTCCCGCAGCCAGGGTTTGGGACCATCGCTCAATTGAACGGGCTAATCCCGCGCTTTTTAAGCGCTGCGATGTCGTTGGGAACGACGCTCGGGGTGAAGGCATCACCGACTCTCGGATCAATTTCACGATTGGTTACGATTGGCGAACGCGTTGCCGAAGCACCTGATGTCAGCCCAGACGCTTTCGTAGCCGCAATCTGGGAACGGGGGTTGGAACAGGCGGGTGATCTCGCCGAGGCGGTAGCAACCTACCGCAATATCCAGACGGAATTGGCGGGAAAAATCGCCGACCAAGCCTGGGATATGGATTTCGGGGCCATCCGCACCGCGGTAGCAATGCACGGGGACCGTCTCCTCAAATTCCTCAGCGGCGATTGGAGAAGAGCGAAGGCGCTGCTAAAAACTGTGATGCCGGAGACGCCGCCCGCAGAAACCGTCCGCATTCTCGATCTCCTTCAGAAGGGTAAAGACGCCCGCAATACGATCAGAGAGGGTGACGGTCTTGGACGCTCGGCATTTGGAGCCGACTGGCGTGGCGAGAAATCTGATCCACGTCCACTTGAGAGCCTGGTCCTTTGGATGAGAAGCCTACGAGGTGTGGGATCGGAAGCTCGGGCGATCGCGGGTAGGCTGACAGATAAATCAGCGGTGGCGTCTCGTTGTGAGCAGGTCCGGGCTTTGCTTGATGAAACCCGTCGAGTGCTTCTTTCTCTTTGGACAGATATGGGGTCGGGTAATGCCGAATTTTTCGGTGGTTCGTCGGACGTCGACGAGATATCTTTGCTCCAGGCCGCGCCTGCAATTACCGATCTGACGAATGCGGATGCGGCGTTTTCGGATTTGCTTCATCTGCCGCTTACCGATGCCGCAGCCCGGGTGAAAGCCCTTGGGACCCTCGCGACGGCGCAGCGTTGCAAGCAAACGCTGGAAACCAGCGGCGTCATTGGCGTCGCTGCGTTCGGATCACTTTGGTCAGGAGCTACGTCAAACTGGCCGAAACTCTCTCAAATCTATGCTTGGTCGACCTCAAACGCTGACATTCGCAGGTTGGCGTCTCGGGTCGATGACCCAAGTTCGATCTACGCTCATGCTAAAGAAGCTTCCGCCCTCGGAAGAGAGTTCCTCGATCGGATGACCGAACTCTTGGCGATTCTGAAATCGGATACCGAGACGCTGTTCGGCGTGGGCGTGGTAGCTGATGCTTCACTTGATGAAATGATCCGAAAGCTAGGTGATTGGATTGCCAACGAGGAGCAACTTTCGAAGTTTGCGGCGTTTAATGGCCGGGCAAATGAGGCCGCAGAGGCCGGCGTTGCGGAGATCGTTGCTCGTCTGGAGGATGGACGTCTAACAACGGCGAACGTCATTCCGTACTTCGAAATGGCTTACTACGAGGCGTTGCTCAGGGACCAGCACGACAGGACGCCGGAACTCGCGCGGTTCGACGGAGAAGTACACAATCGCCTCGTCGCCGATTTTGCCAACCTTGATCTCGGTCGTATGAAGCACTCGAAGCTGGAGGTCGTCCGCGCCCACCACTGCAAGATTCCTTCTGTCAGTGGTATCGGGCCAGTAGGTGTCCTGCGTGGCGAAATGGCCCGCCGTCGAAACCATATGCCAATCCGGCAATTGATGCAGCGCGCGTCTCCCGCAATTCAGGCGCTCAAGCCCGTCTTCATGATGAGCCCGCTTTCCATTGCGCAGTTTCTTCCCCCAGGTGTCATTGAGTTCGACCTTCTCGTGATGGACGAGGCAAGTCAGATACAGCCCGTTGATGCATTAGGTGCTGTTGCGCGTGCGAAACAGGTTGTGGTCGTCGGCGACGAGCGTCAGCTTCCGCCAACGATGTTCTTCTCGAAAATGACATCCGACGGATCGGAACAGGATGACGAAGATGACGGCGCAAAGGTGTCGGATATCGAAAGTATCCTCGGGCTGTTCTCCGCGCGAGGTCTTCCGAGCCGTATGCTGCGGTGGCACTACCGTAGCCGCCACCAATCGCTGATCGCAGTTTCGAACAGCCAGTTCTATGAGAACAAGCTTTTCATCGTACCCAGCCCTTATACCGCGGAGGCTGGTATGGGGCTACGCTTCCACCACGTCCCAGGTGGCGTGTTCGAGGACAGCGTGAACAAGGTCGAGGCAAAGGTGGTTGCCGAAGCTATCATCAGGCATGCGCTCGAGACACCACATCTCTCGTTAGGCGTAGCCGCATTTTCGATAAAGCAGCGTCGAGAAATCCAGGACCAACTGGAACTGCTTCGTCGTCTCAATCCGGAAACGGAACCCTTTTTTCATTCACATCCGACAGAACCCTTCTTTGTCAAAAACCTCGAGAACGTGCAGGGCGACGAGCGCGACGTCATCCTGATCTCGGTGGCTTACGCGAAGAATGCCCAGGGCTACATGAGCATGCGCTTCGGTCCGCTTGGCGCAGAGGGCGGCGAACGCCGGCTCAACGTGCTCATCAGCCGTGCAAAGCAGCGCTGTGAGGTCTACGCCTCGATTACGGACGAGGATATCGACCTTGAGCGCGGCAAGGGCAAAGGTGTCTTCGCATTCAAGCTGTTCCTCCACTATGCGCGCACGGGAAGGCTATCAATGGCTGCTCGGGCTGACCGCGGAATGGATAGTGTGTTTGAAGAGCAGGTCATGGCCGCACTTCAGGACAGGGGTTATCAGGTCCATCCGCAAGTCGGGATCGCCGGGTTCTTCATCGATCTGGCAGTTGCCGATGATCAGGTCCCGGGGCGCTACCTTGTGGGAATCGAGTGCGACGGTGCATCGTATCATAGCGCGCGATCGGCCCGCGAGCGTGACCGCCTACGTCAGGCGGTGCTCGAGGACCACGGTTGGAATATTCACCGTATCTGGAGTTCTGATTGGTTCCAGAGACCTAAGGCGGAGCTCGAGCGGCTTATTAAAACAATAGAGCGAGCAAAAGCCGACGCGATTGCGGGCGATAACGGTCCAGCAGCTAGGAAGCGTGCGGTGCCCGTTGAGGTCGTTACAATTGATCGAGCGGACATTACTGAAATAGGGCTGCAGGAGGTGGGTTCGGCCGTAGACGTCAACACTCCCTACGAAGAGGTCTCTTTGTTCGTCAATACGTCTTCGGAACTGCATGAAGCCCCTCTGTCAGTGATAGGGTTGCTGGTGAAAAATACGGTAAAAACTGAGAGCCCAATCCACAGCGGTGAAGTCATCACCCGTATCCGCACCGCGTGGGGTCTGCAGCGGGCAGGTGGGCGAATTGAAGCGCACGTCAATCAAGCTATCAAGCTTTTGGTCGACCGTAGAGAAGTCGTTCGATCCGGTGATTTTCTTCTTGAACCCGATTCCGAAATCAGACTGCGTGATCGTAGCTCTGTTTCCTCTGCTAGTCTCCGCCGGCTCGAATTGCTTCCCCCAATGGAAATCGATCACGGCCTCAAGGCAATCATTGAGCAAAGTCTTGGCGGCACGGAGGAGCAGGCAATCAATGCCGTTGCTCGCGGCCTCGGTTTTAAGGCGACAAGTGCGCAACTTCGGGAGATCATTCGCGGGCGTATTGAAGTCCTCGTTACACGACGCGAGCTAGAAACGCGTGATGGAATGTTGGTGACTGTCCAGTAGACTCTGGCTGGGTGATCGACGACGCATACACTGGTTCGTACTGTAGAAGACGCGACGCAAGTTATCCCGTCGGCGCTCAGGTCTTTGAGCGGGTGTCTTGTGCGTATGGCGCATAAGACAAAAGTGCAAAGCTTCCGTTGTCTGATGGGCGATGCTGTTTGTCTCTTGCAAGAATTTCCGGGAACAATGTTTCCGAAAAAGTTCAAGCGCGCGAGTTTAATACATGTATTCGAGGAAATCAGAAGAACGTGATGTTGGTCGATATTTCAAAGAGGCCGCTTGCTTGTCACGCCGCTCCCTCTTCGTCACGCCCACATTACGACGTGTTGAACAAGGCCCCTCTGGCGGCCCAGAAGCCCTCTGCTTATTGGATAGCAACGCCGCCAATCAGGGGTTTTGGTACGGCTATGTTTGTCGCCATCCCAAGCGGCTGACTTTTGTTAGTATCATCGTCTTCACAACTGCGTTCGTTGATGCTTTTGAAGATGCCACTCTGTTTGCACGGTTTGATTACTGGGTAAGAAAGAGACTGAAGTACGATCCTTGTTCCGGGGACGGATTTTCCGAAATTTACCGCGAGAACGCAGATTTTGCTGCCGCTGTATCCGCTCTTGAAGAAATGGCACTAGCGAGGCAACTAAATTCTCCACCCGGTGATCCAGATTTAAGGATAGTTGATGTTTTCGGGATGACGTCCTTCAAAAACCAGGACGGTGCTTATCCGATATGTCCATGAAATTGCTGCAACCGGGCGGCTAGCGCGTCCGCAACCCAAACTCCTGTCCCCTCTGCTTGGTGAATGAATGTCTCTTCAGTTACCATTAATCTTGGGGCTCGGGTTTCACGCCCGCTGTCGGAGAAGTATTTTACCAGTTCGCTAGTGCGTTCATGTTCCCAAATCATTTCAGCCGGTCCGCGCGGTTTGACGAAGCCGAAATGGAAGCTGAAGTTAGGGGCCTCAAATTGCGCAAGGGTCATGAGTATGAACGGAACACACCATAAAGGCAGGTCGGAGTACGCCCATATTCTGCGTCGGTCTGCGCGCTCAATTATCCGGCCGAAGAGTTCTACAGGCAATTGGCCCGGTCCACCTGCTACTCTGTGCATGAATTGATAGGCTAAGCGGATGTTGGGCTCGGCGAAAAATTGGTCACGTAGTGCTTGTCCGTGGGCTTCATCAAATCCTCTTGGCGTTACTCCAACGAAACGTCGTGCTTGTCGTCTCGCAGCAGGGCAATCGTCATAGGGGTCAGCTCCGATAGGAAAATTTGGATGATGGAAGCATGACGGGATGCCAGGATTATGGACTCCGTGTGGATCGACTGCCTCTTGACATTGTTCGCAGTACGGTAAAATTCCTTGTTCGCGGAAATTTGGTCCAGCAAGCTGATGAAACTCGTCAGCTGTTACTCGGCGGTCCGTTCCGTTGTAGAGTGCGTATTCCATGATGTCTCCTAAAGCGCTCCTCTAAATTGCAAGAAACTTTGAACGCACGTTTAAGAAATTGATCTGCCTTATACTGAATTGCGAAATCGCGGTTTGCCGTTGTTCAAAAATTACCGGAGACTTGACGCGGCTACGTTGCGATCCCGCAGCAATTGCATATGTAAGCGCGCCGCCACGTGGCTTGACGGACAAACTCGGGACTGCTGATTTCTGACGGACAGATTCGGCAGGAGATAAGATGTCCAACCAGGTAATCGAAACCAGCCATGGGTCTATTGCCTTTATCGACACGGGAGGGACTGGCGTCCCTGTGGTGATGATTCACGCAAACTCCCTTAGTAAGGAGTCGTTCAAACCACAGATTTCGGCTTTGGCAGGCTTGCGACGTGTCATAGCATTCGATCTTCCAGGACATGGTGCCTCTGGAAATGCAGTCGATCCTAGACGTACCTACAGCATTCCTGATTACGCGGATGCGCTACTTGAAGCTTTGAAGGGCTTGAGAGTCGATAGGTTTGTTGCCGTCGGACACTCATTAGGTGGGCATATTGTCCTTGAAATGATCGCAAGAGAGGCCTCTATCGACGGCGCTTTGATTTTCGGAACGCCGCCAGTTGCAAACACCCCGGACGGACTGCAAGCCGGATTCAAGGCAGCACCGGAGATGGCGTATACGGGGAGCGCAGACTTGACCGAGCAGCAAATCGGCATGGTTGTCGAACTCGCTTTGGGGCGCGGCGCATCTGGTGATCAATTCTTTCTTGATGCTGTTCGCCGAACAGATGGCTTGGCTCGCCAATATATGATCGAAGCTGCCGTTGCCGGGAAGGGTAGCAATCAGCGGCACACGGCTGAGACGTCTACGATCCCACTTGCGATCATAAACGGTGAGGACGATGCGGTTATCAATTTGGACTACATCGATAGGCTCCATTTTGCGAATGTCTGGGGCGGAGAGCCAATCCGTATTCAGGGGGCCGGGCATGCCCCACATAGGGAGCAGACCCGGGCATTCAACGAGGTACTGCTGCGCTTTGAGGATTTTCTGGACGGGCGACGCTAAGTAATTTAGCCGGGCATTTTGCTCAAACTAGAGCGCTGGCTATCGAATACTGGTGGAAGCAGTTGCAGGTTTTAGAGGCGTCGATCTGACGCCCCCAATGAAAGGACGATCTACAAGACCAACGCGGACACCCGCGCTTACCCTTGGCCTGCTCCACACGTTCCCACCCACTGATGATCATTGGTGATATGATCTCAGAGTCGATCCCATCGACGCGATAGAATTACAATTCGCGCCTCGAAATCGTGCCATTTTCAAATATCGTGAGCGTCTCCTTTGAGAAGATCGCACATAGCTCCACTTCGGGTGCTAATGACAATCCCAGTGCGCTGTTGTGAGCGGAGCCCACATTCGGCTCGGAATGATCAGGCACTCGGCTGCTTACTATTCGCATCGACCATGCGCTTAGCCTATATTCGCTATCCTCCGTTGCGCGTGAGAAGATAATCGCTCCGTCATGGATGCTGTGATTTAAACGCAACGCGTCTTCGATGACAGGGACTATATTCTCCGAGAAGGACGCGCCTACTGCCGGCATGGGATTTCTTGCCATTGGTAAGCAGTCTCGAGACGAGATTCTCCCGGTGGAAAACACCATTATCAGTGGATGAAACGGTAGTGGCTGATGCTGCAGCCTGTATAGTTCCAACTTCAAATCGCTGTTTCTGTCTGGTGTCATATTGCTACCGCGCACGTCAATTCCACTTTTTCTTATCATTGCCGTAGTCACTTGGGGAGGGTTTCTATGGATTCTCGGAATTGACTTGAGCTGGGACCATGCAAAACCTTACTCGTTCACTTTGGCAGTTCTCACCGGGGGATGGACACTTTTCAACAGAAAATTATGGCGCGTCTGGCCCTTCTGCCATTTCGTGAAGACGCCTGATCTAAACGGCATGTGGAAAGCAGAGTTGCGGTCGACGTTTATAGACCCAGACTCTGGCACGGTTAAGGAACCTTTCACTGCTTATGTTGCGATACGGCAAACGTTAACAACCCTTTCGGTGCGGCTTTTTACAGCGGGTGATCACGAATCCTCGCTCGTTGCTAGCAGCTTCGACATCGAGGCCGACGGCACAACTTATCTCTATGGAGTCTATCAAGGGGAACCAAGTATCACCGACCGCAAGTCGGTCAGCGCGATCCACTACGGTAGTTTCAAGTATAAGGTCCTCGGCAAGCCGGTAACCGAGCTACGAGGCCATTATTGGACGGACAGAGAGACCGGCGGCTCTATTGTTTTGCGCGAGCGGCTGCCGGAAATGTTTGACAGCTTTGACGCTGCGGCGGGAGCCCGCTCGTTAGACCAGAACCAAGGCAGACCGCTTCCCTAAGCGAGGCAGCACGCCATGTTAGCGTGACATTTCATGAAACTGGCCTGGCTGGGAAGATGCGGCCACCGTGTCCCACCCCGTACCAATTGCTGCACCATCCCAGAATGATGAAGGTGAGTGGGTCCACGGACTTATTGACTAATTCGGCCCATGTCCCTAGATCGACCGATGAAGGGAACGGCACATCCTCTGGATGAGTGTGCCACTCTCCGGTAAATGTCGTCGTTCTTCCGGATCGTGTCCAAGCTGACCGTGCTGCCTGTTGATGTCCAGGATCGTTTCTATCGAAAACAAATCGACCTCTCCGATCCAGGGGCAGAGGCTCTGTTAGCGCGGTGATTTCGGTATGCAAACCACGATAGTTTCCAAGGAAAATACCGCCCGCTTCACGGTCGCGCTCGGCACCTCTCGTGTAACGCGACATTTTTTCCAGGCAATCAAGATGGATAAGTACGAATTTGGCCGGTTGCCACTCAAGGACTAGGTTGTCCACATGCTGGGCAATTGGCAGAGGGCTTGGGGCTGCTGTCGGGGATATTGTAGGCTTTGGCATGGTCGAAAGTCCGGGTTCTGAATCGGTCATGCTGGAGACCGTTTGCCCAATCGAGAACGTGATCACAGGCCATGGCCGCCGCACTCACCGAGCGTGATACCGGGAAGGGAACATACGCACCGTCCCCACAAGCCGCGTTGCGCTCAAAAACAACGCTGACATCTGATTTCAGAGTTCGGTGATGCGGGTCCTGTGCTAGGTTTGGCTTCAGGCACTTGAGGCAAGCATGTGCAGGACTTCCCGTCAGTATTGACTTTGCTATTGCTCCATTACCTTCCAGCCAAACAAAAAGGATCGGTGGCGAGTTTTGCCGATCGCTGACTGCCTTATGGTTTAAATCTATGGAAAGTGCCTCTTCGCCTGTAGCATCGACGACAAGGTCATATTTACCTGATCCGATATGTGTGCTTGTCGCGTAGCCCTGTTTTGGACGGATGTTGATGGGAGGCAATTGCAACTGAATAAAGTCAGCGCAGGCGCTGGCTTTATTTTCATAGAGGTAAGGAGCGCCTAGAAGGTGACGGCCGAGGTTTGCAGGATAAAGCAACTCGGGATCGACAAGCTCCAATTCACCCCCACCCGAACCTGCGCCACATTGCGCCAATTGCTGTGCCAGGAAGCCCCCTATGGTACCGCAGCCAATAAGAAGGATGCGCTTTCCCGCTAAGTTGGTAGTACCTTCGAGGTTTCGGCCGAAAACGTAATTACTATCAGCCGGCGCGGAATACACCCTTTCCACTATAATCTTTGACCCAATGGCCGTTAGTGTCCGTGCTAGCCCCACCCGATGGGCCGTCAGCAATTCGCGAGTTTGATACGCGATGGGAATAGTGGCCCGGCACAGGAACAAGCCGTTTGCTGCCCTTATTGCTAGAATGGCTACGGTGTCATTGCTTTTTACGATTGCCTCCTGGAGCTTTCCTGATAGCGCGCGGTCGTTCCATGTAAGCCAACGATCGAGTTCTGTCAGGTTTTGAGGAGGCCATTTTGTATTCGGATTGATGGAGAGTGCGCAATCAGTCTTGACGATGAGCGCGAACTCGCCATCATCTTTATTGCTCTTCGATGCGTCCCGCGACCAGAGCCAGGAAGTATCTTTTGCTAGAACCGGAACGGTTTTTTTCGCTGGATCGAGGCGTACGTATTTGACGCGCGCAATACCTTTGGCGTCCGCGGGAAGGTCCACGAGCGCATTAGTAGATGACCAATACGAGCTAAATTCGTCTGCGAAGTCGTCACTCAATTTGCCGCTTAGGGCATCTCGGATCACTTCTTCGCATTTTTGCAGGCACTGCAGCACAGTCCCGCCGGGGTCATACCGATCGAGTACGACACTACCGCGTGCGTAGTAGCATACGACACGTTCATCACCTAGCACATGTGGTAGCTGGCCGTCCGGCAACTTATGGTGCTGCGCTATCTTGATGACGGGATGGAGTATAAAATTGAAGTCTACAACTTCAATTGAAACGGGAACGGAGACACCCGATTTGTCTAGGACTCCGTTGTAACAACATCTACCTCGCTTCGCGAAGTCTCGCTGAAAATCGACGCCGACAAGGGCGTCGTGGATTTTCAGCTTAGCGAGTTGCAAATCATCCACTTACAGAACGTCCCACTTCAGGCGCTGCTACGACCTTTTTTGGCTGTGACATCACCGATATTGCCGGGGAGGCGACGATTGCGACCAGGTCAGGGCGACTGGGGACGCGCGGACCAAATCCTTCCCGAACAAGGTCGACGGCGCGATTTTTATCGTCGCAGTCTGCAATTGCTTCCTTTAGCTTTAGCTCGAGTTCGTGAAGCTTTGCTACAACCTTCCGACGCTGGTCAGAGGTCATGCGGTTGATGTTCTCGTCACCACATGGTGGGATTTTGACGTCATCCGAAAGAACCACCTGCATTCTTTCAACAACGCGAAGAAGGCGCTCGTCAGGTCGAGACGGCAGGAAAGGACCACGGATCATTTCGTACGCCTTCCACACGCAAGCCATGATGTTGATGGAAGTCAAGCCCTCGTCGTCCAACCGATGGTGATCACGCCATGCCTTCATATAACGGCAGTCGTGGCGCAGGCGCTCATTGTATAAAGACACGGCGTCGACAAACCAGTCATAGATTTTCCTTGGGTCCGACTCTACCCAATCTTTTTCGCGATGCGCGAGAAGGACCGAGTCGGAGGGTAAAACTTCCCAATTATCAATTTTAGCGTCGAAAGATGCAGTTTTCTGTGTATTTCTTGCTTCGACCAAAAGTCGTACGTCATGATCTGGAACGGCATAAAGCGGGACATCGATATGGCCGTCGTTGCTGATCTCTAGCCGCACACAGGTCGCCTTGCTCGTTACCAGTGTCCAGCCTTCTTCATCGGCGAGTTTGCCAAGCACTGTTTCAACAAACGTAAAAAAAGCCGCGGCTGCCTTAGACGGCTTCTCGCCCCGAACAAAGGAAAGCGGCAGATAACATCCATCGTCGAGGTCCTTTTGTTGGTCGGGAGGAAAGGCTGGATGGTTCAACGTTTTGTAGGCAAAGCTGCCTTGAGTAAAAAATCTCGGGCGGACGGTGACGCCGAAGTACTCGCTGCTCGTCTCTTCAAAGGCATCACGTAAGCGGTCACGAATTTTCTTACGTGCATTGCGAAGGGGAGTTTCGTCCGCCTCGAGCTTGGACAGAAAATGTTCGTCTACCGTATTATGCAAGAGTTTTGATACATTTGCCATTTACCTGGTCCCCGTGATCGTTAGTATGCGGCATGTAGTATTCCCGCGCGCAACTTAAAAGGGCAGGATTACTTAAAATTAACTAATTCTTTACGGTTATCATGAGCAAGCGCTTTAACATTTTGTCGCTCAGCGGCGGCGGATACCTCGGTCTCTACACTATAGCGATTCTGGCTCAACTCGAAGAGGACCTTGGTAGGCCGATTGCATCGAGTTTCGATCTTATCGCCGGGACCTCGATCGGCGGCATCATCGCGTTAGGGCTAGCCCACGAGGTTAAGGCAACGGACATTGAAGCGGCTTTTTTGAGGGACGGAACCAAGATTTTTTCAAACCGTCCTGTTCCAGCAGGACGTCTTGCGCAGGCCCGAGATATCCTGCGGTATGCGTTCGGATCAAAGTATGATCCAAGCCACCTGCGGCAAACAATCGCCGACCTAGTGGGAGCGGAAACGAAAATTAGTGATCTCAAACACCGTGTCCTGGTGCCAACGGTCAACCTTACGAAGGGTGCGCCGCAGGTTTTCAAGACGCCCCACCATCGGGACTTTACGCGTGACCAAAAATTGAGTTTGGTGGACGTAGCTATGGCGACTTCCGCCGCACCAACGTACTTCCCGCTCGCAGAAGTCGAACACTCCCTCTATGCGGATGGTGGTCTTTTCGCTAACTCACCAGATGCGTTGGCCGTCCACGAAGCTGAGCACTTTTTGAACGTCGACCAGTGTGATGTCCATGTGATGAGTATCGGGACAACGACGTCCAGCTTCTCATTTGCGGACGCCACAGGTCGAAATCTGGGAATCTTTGGCTGGGCAAAAGACCAGAGGCTTGTAAGTGTGATACTCGCGTCACAGCAGAAAATCTCTGACTATATGCTCAAACATCGGCTTGGCGACAGATACCTCAGGCTTGACACCGAACAATCACCTGACCAAACACAGCACTTGGCCTTGGACGTCGCGACCGAAAATGCGCAAAGGACGATCAGAGGGCTGGCGGCTGCAACGGTTCAGGCGAACATCAACACTTCGGCGCTACGCGGCTTTTTTGCACATCGAGCTCCGGAGCCTGCTTTTCCAGGCAAAATTGTCTCATTAAGTACGCTGTGAGCGCGTGTGGCAGCGGCCTCGTAGTTTATCCCGCATGCGAGCTGAGCTTAGAAGGCATAAATTATTGCTGCCACCGCAGTGTTCGCCACGGATTAAACCATTCTCACCATCAGTTCGGCTGCCACTGAAACATAACGCCGCCGGTGTTTTGTTAAGGTTTGCCGGCCATAACTCTTCTCAAGACGAGCAAGCGCTTTGCGCGATGCCCGCCTTGAAGATCATCAGCCATTCCACTGGCTGCTGATCGGATATTGATAGCTAAATTGGATTGGGCGGTCTAGCGTTTTGGTTAGGCCGCCCGTCTTTCGGGCGTTTGTCGACCATCCAAAGATTGGCGCAACTGCGTCCTGACATGTTTCCAATCGACAGCGCGGCATTCAATTGTAGCCGATCGCCAGCTCTCGTCTTTTAGGTCGAATATGCCGGGTAGGCTGAAATAGCGATCAATCTGCAGGAAGGTGTCGATTCCAAAGCCTGCAAGCGGAAGCTCGTGTGTAATCGCTGCCGCCGCGATTGACACGTGGTATCCGAAACCAGGATGCGCTGCCTTCGGTTGGGGCAGCCAGATATTCTTCAGTTCGCGGCACTCCAACATAGCCGCAACTAATTTTGCCTTCTCCTGCTCTCGGCCGGATACAAGAGGCCATCTGCCGCTGACCGAAGAAAGCCATTCGCGAAGCTCGGCTGCTTTATGGGGATTCGTCCTAGATGTTCGAAGGATTCCGCGTTGAATGTCAATCAGGGTCTCGGGCGAGAGCACGAACGTGTTCGTAGCAATGAATTCCAAGACGTGTGACCTGCCACTGAGAATTTCCTCCAGATTGGATTAGAGTCCGGCCCATCGAGGACGGACTTATGAAGAAGCAGAGATTTACGGAAGAGCAGATTATTG
>NZ_JBNWBW010000036.1:0-38796 GCF_053522725.1 Agrobacterium sp. 16-172Ci | reverse complement strand
CCTCTTTCGTGTCCGAGATCGTCGCCAAACGCTCGAATACGAGTAGAATCAACACCGTGCGCCATGTCCACCAAATTTAAACCGGACAGCAGTGGGACAGGCCCGAGCATGACGAAGGAGAGATTTGAGGACGTGGCAGGCAGGCTTGTGAAGGCAAGAAGCTGAAATTCGCGTGAGCGCACCTCAAACCGTAAAAATCTTCTCCCGCAGCAGTTCCCACGTCTCCTGATCCGGCGCGAGCAGCAGCCCGCCATCCACATGGCTCGGCAGATAGGGCGAGCCGTCGAGGCGTGCCGCGTAAGCGCCCGCCTCTTGCGACAGCAGCGTGCCGGCCAGATGGTCCCAGGGCATCAGCTTGTTATACATCAGGAAGTGCATGTGGCCGCCGCAGAACAGGCGGTATTCATGCGCCGCGCAGCGATAGCTGGTGAAGAGCCGCACATCGGCGAGGTTCGTCAGGATCTTACGCCGTGTCTCCACGTCGAAATAGCCGGTATTGGCGATGCCGACCATCTGCGACAATTCCGGCGCCGGCACAACCGACATCTGCGTCTGCGAACCGTCGGCGCTGCAAAGCCACGCGCCGGAACCCTTTTCGGCAATCGCCCAATCATTGCCCATCGGATCGAAGATAAGGCCGGCAACGGTCTCACCCTTGGAGATGACGCTCATCATCACGCCGAAGAGCGGCAGGCCGGAAGCGAAATTATAGGTGCCGTCGATGGGATCGACCACCACGGCAAGATCGGCATCGGCAAGCTTGCCGAGCAGCGAGGCATCCGCCGCCACCGCCTCTTCGCCGATGAACAATGCATCAGGCATGATGTCCTGCACACGCGCACGGATCAACCGCTCGGCGGCCTCGTCGGCTTCGGTGACGAGATCGATCGCCTCGCTCTTGATCCGCACATCGCCTTCGCCCAGATTGCGGAACCGCGGCAGGATTTCCACTGCCGCCGCCTCCTGAAGCGCATTGGCAAGAGCGGCGATGTCGAGTTCGAGAGCCATGGGCAATATCCTTCTATTTGAGCGCGATGTTATAAGGCGACGATTTCCCGTCGCAGCATCTTCCAGCTTTCCTTGTCGGGAGCAGACAGAATGCCGCCCTCCGTCTGCCCCGGCCGATAGGGCGTATTGTCGAAACGGGCCGTGTAACCACCCGCCTCCTGATGAATGAGCACACCGGCGAGATGATCCCACGGCATCAGCTTTTCATGGCCGATGAAATGCAGCTTTCCGGCCGAGGCGAGCCAATATTCATGTGCCGAGCAATTGAGTGACAGCGCCATCTTGATCTTCGCCATGTTGGCGGCAATTACCGGCCGGCGATCCTGATGGCTGTGGCCCCAGGAAAAGATGCCGACCATGTCGGACAATGGCGCGGGATCGGCTACCCTGAGCTTCGCCTGCGAACCGTTCCTGCGGTTGAGAAACGCGCCCTCGCCTTTCAAAGCAACGATGGTATCGCCCATCACCGGATCGTGGATGATGCCCGCCACCGTCTCACCCTTGACGGTGACCGCAAGCAGCGTGCCGAAAGCGGGAAAACCGGAAGCGTAATTGAAAGTGCCGTCGATGGGATCGATCACGAAGGCAAGCGGCGCATCGGCAAGTGCGGGAATGACGGATTGGTCCGCCTCATAGGCCTCTTCGCCGACGATGTGGGCCTTCGGAAATCGCTGAAGGAGAGCAGCGGTGATCGCCTTTTCCGCCAGAACATCGGCTTCGGTGACTAGATCGACGGCGGAGGTCTTTTCGGAGATCGCACCGGCGCTCAGGTTTCGGAAGCGGGGAAGAATTTCATTCGCGCCGGCAGCGGCAACGGTGGAAACGAGGAAGTCGATATCTTTGTCGGAAAGGGTCATCGGGCGTGGCACTTCTTCATAAGGGGGAGTTGGCCTCCCTACGCTCTTCAGGTGACGCCCCGGTGACAGAAAGCGCCGAAAAATCAAAAAGCTTGGGATCGAGCAGATGCGACGGATTGACATGGGCAAGCGCCCTCAGCATCACGTCCTTGCGGCCGGGCATACGCCGTTCGATGTCGGCCAGCATCTCCTTCATGGCATTGCGCTGAAGCCCGTCCTGCGAGCCGCAGAGGTCGCAGGGAATGATCGGGAATTCCATCGCCGCCGCGAATTTCGCCATATCCTCCTCGGCGCAATAGGCAAGCGGGCGCATGACCATCAGGTCGCCCTCGTCATTCAAAAGCTTCGCCGGCATGCCAGCCAGCCGGCCGCCGTGGAAGAAGTTCATGAAGAAGGTCTCAAGAATATCCTCGCGGTGATGGCCGAGCAGCAGTGCGTCACAGCCCTCTTCCCGCGCGATGCGGTAGAGATTGCCGCGCCGGAGCCGCGAACAGAGCGAACAGTAAGTGCCGCCGGACGGCACCTTTTCCTTCACTACGGAATAGGTGTCGCGATATTCGATGCGATGGGGCACACCGATCTTCGCCAGATACTCCGGCAAGACGTGCTTTGGAAAATTCGGTTGGCCCTGATCCAGATTGCAGGCAACAAGTTCGACCGGCAAAAGGCCACGCCATTTCAAATCGAGCAGCAGCGCCAGCAGCCCATAGCTGTCCTTGCCGCCGGAAAGGCCGACCAGCCAGCGCTTCTGGCCGTTCAGCATGCCGAAATCTTCAAAGGCCTGGCGAACGTTGCGCAACAGCCGCTTGCGCAGCTTGTTGAAGGAAACCGACCGCGGCGCGTTGTCGAACAGGGGATGCGAGCTGCCGTTTTCTTCGGACGCGTCCTGATCCGCCCCGATCTGGTCGGCCCCGGCCTGATCTACAAAGTCATCGATCTTGGTGAGAATGTTCATCATCAGCTCGCTCCGGCACGACTGCCGTTCTTAATGCAGGCAATGCCCCCATCCGCCGGCAATATCAAGCCCCGAAAACCGACCAGCCGGTTTTCGTCGCCAGCATTTCCAGCGCCTGTGACCCGAGCGCCGAGTTGCCGACCTTGTTGAGACCCGGCGACCAGACCGCGATGGACGCGTTGCCTGGCGCCACCGCCATGATGCCGCCGCCGACACCGCTCTTGCCCGGCAGGCCGACATGATAGGCGAAATCGCCCGATCCGTCATAATGGCCGCAGGTCAACATCAGCGCGTTGATGCGCCGTGCACGGCGATCCGAGACGACCGTGTGGCCCGTCAGCGGATTGCGGCCGCGATTGGCAAGGAAAAGCCCGGCACGGGAAAGCTGAGCGCAGGTCATGGAAAGCGCGCACTGGTGGAAATAAACACCGAGCGTATATTCGACGGGATGGTGCAGATTGCCGAAGGAGCGCATGAAATTGGCGAGCGCGAAATTGCGGAACCCTGTCGCCTGCTCGGATTTCGCCACCGTATCGTCGATGCTGATCGTGTCATCGTCCGCGAGGTAACGCACGAAACGCAGAAGCTCACCGATTGCCTCGCGGGGCTGGTGGCCAGCAAGCACGATATCCGTGACCACGATCGCGCCGGCGTTCACGAAGGGATTGCGTGGGATGCCGTGCTCATGCTCCAGCTGGACGATGGAGTTGAAGGAGGAGCCCGAAGGCTCGCGCCCTACCCGGTTCCACACCGTTTCCCCCGCCTTGCCGAGCGCCAGCGTCAGCATGAAGACCTTGGAGATGCTCTGGATCGAAAACGGCGTCAGCGCATTGCCGGCCGTGTAGGTGGTTCCATCGACAGTGGTGATGGCGATGCCGAACTGGTTGGGATCGACCTTGGCAAGTTCGGGAATGTAATCCGCAACCTTCCCCTCGCCGAGCCTCGGCGCCATGCTGTCGTAAATGGAATCGACGATCGCCTGAATGTCCTGCATGCAAAGCCTTCCCCGCAAACAAAAAAGCCGCCCCGAAGGGCGGCTTCCTGAATACTGAAACGCGTCGATTAACGCGAGTAGAATTCGACGACCAGATGCGGTTCCATGACGACCGGGTACGGAACGTCGGAGAGAGCCGGAACGCGGGCGTAGGTCGCAACCATCTTGTTGTGGTCAACTTCGATGTAGTCAGGAACGTCACGCTCAGCGAGCTGAACGGCTTCCAGAACGGTTACGAGCTGCTTGGACTTCTGGCGAACTTCGATAACGTCGCCCGGCTTGCAGCGGTAAGAACCGATGTTGACGCGAACGCCGTTAACCGTGACGTGGCCATGGTTGATGAACTGGCGCGAAGCGAAAACGGTCGGAACGAACTTGGCGCGGTAGACGATGGCGTCCAGACGCGACTCGAGCAGGCCGATGAGGTTTTCGGAGGTATCGCCCTTGCGACGGTTTGCTTCGTCGAAGGTGGCGCGGAACTGCTTTTCGCGCAGTTCGCCGTAGTAGCCCTTGAGCTTCTGCTTGGCGCGCAGCTGCGTGCCGAAGTCGCTCATCTTACCCTTGCGGCGCTGTCCGTGCTGGCCCGGGCCGTATTCGCGGCGGTTAACCGGGGACTTCGGACGGCCCCAGATGTTTTCGCCCATGCGGCGGTCAATTTTATACTTAGCCGATTCGCGCTTGCTCATCGTATTTCCTTCTCAAAGGTTTATGCCGGTCTGTTACCAAACCGGTTCAAGGAAACACGCCCTCCTCTGAAGCCCGTTTCAGGGCCTCTGACAGGCTTCTCACATGCAAATGGAGAAACCACGGGACATGTCGGTGATATTGACCGCCGAACGTCAGTTCTTAAACTGCAGGGCAGTCAACAAAACACACCGGACATCACTGCCCGGCGTTGGGGCGGCTTCTACAGAGCTTTCACGAATTTGTCAAACAAGGCCTTTCGCTTTTTTCTGAAGTCTCCTCTTGAAAAGCGAAAGTGCCCACCCATCTCTCCATCGTGATCAGAACTCGGGCCCCTCTGGCGTGTTACCGGACAACACGTGATGTCGAGTTTGTTAAGGTTGGGGCCACGTATATGTCTGTTTCACGTCCCCCCATCCGTAAAGCCAACCTCGTCCGGCTAAAGGTTGACTGATGGACTTTCTTCTATCGGATTTTCTCGGCACCCCCACATGGATGTGGGCGGTCTTCATTTCCCTCGTCCTTGGCCTTCTCGCGCTCGATCTAGGCGTGCTGCATAAAAACTCCAAGGAAATTGGCGTTCGTGAAAGCCTGCTGATGTCGGGCTTCTATATTGTCATCGGCTTGGCCTTCGGCGGCTGGATCTGGTATCAGTCCGGCGAACAGTCGGCGATGGAATATGTAACCGGCTTCGTGGTCGAAAAAAGCCTGGCGATGGACAATATCTTCATCATCGCCATGATTTTCTCCTATTTCGCCATTCCCCGCCAATATCAGCACCGCGTGCTGCTCTGGGGCATCCTCGGCGTCATCGTCCTGCGTGGCATCATGATCGCGGGCGGCGCGGCCATCGTCGAAAACTTCCACTGGGTGCTTTATCTCTTCGCGGCCTTCCTCGTCTTCACCGGCCTCAAGATGCTGTTCTCGTCCGACCATGACGAGTCCGATATCGGCAATAACCGCATCCTGAAGTTCCTGCGCAGTCACCTTCCGGTGACAAACAAGCTGCATGGCGAGAAATTCTTCGTCAAGGAAACCGATGAGACCACCGGCAAACTCAAGACCTTCGTGACGCCGCTCTTCCTGGCGCTCATCATGGTAGAAATCGCCGACCTGATCTTCGCAGTCGATTCGATCCCGGCAATCTTCGCGATCACCACCGATCCGTTTATCGTCTACACGTCGAACATCTTTGCGATCCTCGGCCTGCGCGCCCTTTACTTTGCGCTCGCCGCCCTCATCCACCGCTTCGCTTATCTGAAATATGCGCTGGCTGCGGTTCTGGTCTTCGTCGGTTCGAAGATTTTCGTCGCCGATATGCTGGGCATCGCCAAGATCCCGCCCGCCGTCTCTCTCGGCGTCACCGTCGCCATCCTTGCAACCGGCATCATCGGTTCGTTGATTGCGACGCGCAAGGAAGCGAAAGCCATCGAGTAAGGTCAAGCAATGAGGAGGCGGAAACGCCTCCTCACACGCCGTCACCCCGGACTTGATCCGGGGTCCAGCGCGGTCAAGTCCTTGATCGCAATAGACTCTTTTCACGGCGCAGACGCGCCGTGGCTGGATGCCGGATCAAGTCCGGCATGACGGGGGAAAAAATCGACGCAAACAAACCCGCCGCAACCTCACTCCGCCGCCAGTCTGGCATCATCCTCAGCCGCATCCGCATCGCCGGGTGCGGTTTTTGCATCGAGATCGGGGAAAGCCACGATGCGCTTGCCGGAGAAATCGGCATGCACCACCACAAGCTCCTTCTCCTCGAAATAACCGAGCAGCCGCCGCGCGCGGCGGGCGGAATGGGTGCCATAAGCGCGGGCGATGCGGGCATCCGAAGGACAAGGCTCCTCGCCGAGAGCGGCCTTGACCAGAAGCAGGAAAACGCCCTGCAGGTCGTCGGAAACCGACGTCGACAGTTCCAGCGCCTTTTGCCAGCCTTCGCTGGCCGCCATCGCCGCATCCACGCCGGAGCGGGCAATCGCCACCTGTCGGCGGAATTCCGGCAGCGTCATCGGCGTGCCGGGAATACGGCGCATACGGGCGCGCACCAGAAAATCCTGATAGAGTACGGCATCGGTGCGATAGGCCGATTGCGGATCGTCGAGAATTTCGACAAGCACCGCGGCGATCTTCTCCTCGCGCTCCTCCGGTGTCATCTCTGGCTGCCCAGCCCGGAGCGACGGCTCGGGCGAAGGACCAACGGCCGCGGGCGTGGAGCGGGAAAGCTCGGCGAGAATGTCGTTGGTCGGGCGCGGTGCGGGCGGCGTGCGGCGCACGGCGGCGCGCGTGAATTCCTCTGGATCTGGCGTGAAGATCAGGTCTTCTACATCCTGCGGCGCATCCGGCAGCGGCATCAGCTTTGGCGAAGAGGAGCGCGCCGAGGTTTCCACCGCCCCGATGACGATTGGCATCGGACGGCGCGAAAGCGCCGGGCCGAGCGCCACGAAATTGCCCCGCTGGAGATCGCGGAACATTTCCGCCTGCCGCCGGTCCATGCCGAGCAGATCGGCTGCGCGCGCCATATCGATATCAAGGAACGTGCGGCCCATCAGGAAGTTGGAGGCTTCCGCGGCCACGTTCTTTGCAAGCTTGGCCAATCGCTGCGTGGCGATGACGCCGGCGAGACCACGTTTACGACCACGGCACATCAGATTGGTCATCGCGCCAAGCGAGGCCTTGCGGGCATCTTCCGTGACTTCACCAGCAACGGAGGGCGCAAACATCTGCGCTTCGTCCACCACCACAAGCACGGGATACCAGAATTCGCGATCGGCATCGAACAGGCCGTTGAGGAAAGCGGCCGCTGCCCGCATCTGCTGTTCGATATCGAGGCCTTCCAGCGTCAGCACGCAGGAGACGCGGTGCTGGCGAATACGGTTGGCAATGCCGGCAAGCTCGGCTTCCGTGCGCTCGCCATCCACCACAACATGGCCGAATTTGTCGGAGAGCGTGACGAAATCACCCTCGGGATCGATGATGACCTGCTGCACCCATGGCGCCGATTGCTCCAGCAGCCGGCGCAGCAGATGCGACTTGCCGGAACCGGAATTGCCCTGCACCAGCAGGCGCGTTGCAAGCAATTCTTCAATATCGAGCTTGGCCTGCTGCCCGCCCGATAGGGTTCCCATGTCGATACCGACCTGCAATGTTCCATTCCCTGTGCTGCATATCATGACCGACTCCCTCAAGGGACGGCCGAACATGGTCTTTAGCAAAAAATTGCCTGTTGCGTCTCACCCGTGCCGATAATGCACAGGCAATTCGCTCTTAGCCCTGCGCAGACCTTACCCAAAAGCGTGAAACGCCGATGCGCCGGCCAAAGACGTTGAGCGCGAGCCCCAGAATGACCAGTGCTGCGCCGACCACTTCGAAAACGGTAATATGTTCGGCAAAAGCGAGGTAGGCGCTGATAAATCCGACAATTGGCACCAGCAGCGAAAATGGCGCCACCGTTCCAGCCGGATAGCGCAGAAGCAGGTAACTCCATATCCCAGCACCCACGATCGTCGCGCCATAGGCCATGTAGATCACCACGAAAGCCATGGTCGGGGTCGCATTGGCCACCCCTTCGGCAATCGCTTCCGGCCCTTCCACCACGAGCGACAGCAGGATCAATGGCAGAACGGGCACTAGGCTGGTCCAGGCAACGAAAGAGACGGCATTGACCTGGCCGATACGGCGATTGACGATGTTGCCACAGGCCCAGGCAATCGCGGAACCGACGCCCATGAGCAACGGTACCAGCGCCGCCGCCGTCATCCGCTCCACACCGATGACCGCCAGCCCGCCAAAAGCGATGATCGCGCCGAAGACCTGCGACGGCAATGGCCGTTCACCGAGGAACACCACGGCAAGCGCCAGCGTGAAGAAGGCCTGCGACTGCATGACCAGCGAAGCGAGCCCCGCCGGCAGCCCGAGCTTGATGGCGGGGTAAAGCAGACCGAACTGCACGAAGCCCATGGCCATGCCATAAACGATCATGTGTCGCCACGGCACATTGGGTTTCGGCAGGAAGAACACCAAGGGCACCGCCGCAAAGAGATAACGCACACCCGTCAAAAACAGGGGCGGCATATCGGCGACGCCCACCTTGATGACGACGAAGTTGAAGCCCCACAAAAACACGGTAATCAGGGCAAGAAATATATGCGGCAATGCCATTTTGTATGTCCGAATTTCAGGCGATCGACACCTCAGGTGTTTGAGGGGCTTTAAGCCGAAACCGCCCTCTTCCAGCCGAAGGTAATGAGGCCGGCGCCGATCAGGAGACCGCCGCCCGTGCGGTTGACGATGCGCTGAACCCGAGGTTTGCGGATCGTGTCGCGGGCGGCACTTGCCAGAAGTCCATAAAGCGCCGCATTGACAGTGGCAAGCACCAGGAAGGTCACCTCGAAAATAAGCACCTGCGGCCAGAAGGGCAGCGTCGGCACCAGAAACTGCGGCAGGAAGGCCACGAAGAACACGATGCTCTTCGGGTTCAGCGCGGTGACGATGTAGGCATGCAGGAAGATTTTAAGCGGTCTTTCACGGCCGGTCACGCCCGTCCCTTCCGCCCCCTCGCCGCTGACCGGCGAACGCCACAGCTTGATGCCGAGATAGATGAGGTAAGCCGCACCGATCCATTTAAGCCCGGTGAAAAGCGCCGCCGATGTGGCAAGCAGCGCGCCGAGCCCCAGCATGGAAGCCGTCATTGCGGTGAAATCACCAAGCGCCACGCCCGTCACCGTCGCCGTGCTGGCCTTGCGGCCATGGCCCAGCGCATAAGAAATCACCAGCAGGATCGTCGGTCCCGGAATGGCAAGCATGATGGCGGATGCGGCCACGAAGGCCAGCCAGTTTTCCAGCGGCATGAGGAATCTCCCTATCTGATCTTTGGGAGCAAGCCACCAAAACCAGAAGGTATCAAGCCAAATCTTCGAAGATTATGCCGCCCTGTCATCCAACGGACGAACGGGCGGCTGCTCACGTTTCATCGCCTGTGCAAGATCGTAATTCGACTGCATGGCAAGCCATGCCCGCGCGGTGCTGACCCCTGCCCGCTCCAACCGTAAGGCAAGGTCTGGGCTGACCCCTGCCCGTCCGTTCAAGACCCGCGAAAGCGCTACGCGCGACATTCCAAGCCTTTCAGCAGCGTCTGTTACGGAAAGCTGAAGTGCGGCAATAACCTCTTCCCGTAACAACTCACCGGGATGAACAGGAAATTTCATCATTGGAACAATTCCCTTAAGTGATAATCCTGATAGTCGACAAGTTCGACGTCGCTATCCAGAAATCGAAACGTCACACGCCAGTTTCCATTCACCCATATGGACCAGTGGCCCCTCATATCACCCTTTAACGGATGAAGTTTAAGACCAGGAAGATTAAGATCGGGAACGCCTGCCGCAACCTCAAGCAAGGTTAGTATTCGGCCAAGCTTGGCGGCATGCGCAGGCTGAATACCCTTGGTCGTCCCGGAACGATAAAAAGCTTCCAGTCCTTTGTGTCGGAAACTGACGATCATAAGAACAGCGTATCCTGTATCGCATCGCTATACGATACGTAACGGCAGAGATGCGGCGGCCACCCCGACATTTCTTTGCCGGAGAGGCCTTTGCCAATCAAAACCGGGGCGCCCAGTGAGGGACCTCCCAATCCCGCCGCCGCTTCACCCGCGACGGGTCAAGGCCGATATCGACCAGCAGGCGCTCTGGCAGATCGGCAGGATCGGTCGGCGGTGCACGCGGCACCAGTGCGGCAATGAGAACCGCTTTCAGGGTTTTCCAGACACCGAATGTGACGAACAAGCGATCGACCGCATCCGGCAGCGCATATGCTACCAATGGTTGATTTGTCTGCATGGGAAATCCATCCCGGCGCGGCAAAGCGGCCAGGTCCTTTATCGATGGAAAACGACATGCCGAAACGGTGCGCGCAGCACTCATGCCACGCAAACGCGCAAGTCACATGTCGGACGAAGTGAAAATGCCAAACGGCAGGGAAATCAGGCCATAAGCCTTATCGGAGGGAGATGCCTCGCATCACATAACCGCCGATAAACATGCCGGAAGGGCCTGACATGCCGTTAAGGCGCATATTGATGTCATTGGTCATTCCACGCCTCCATTTATAGCGGTTACAGACAAGATGCATCTTACACAAGAAATCCGGCGCGACAAGTGGTCGCAATCTCGAATTGCAAAAGACGGATAAAACAGATGCAAAAATACAACAGGCGCTCAGGCTGCCGAAACGCTGAGACCGAAACCCTGCATCAGCCGCCGGGTGGCGAAATCCGGCTTGCCGGAGGTGAAGACGGCAAAATCGAAACCATCCGGATGCTCGGCATCCTGCGGCAGCGGCACAAGGTGGCGCGCGCGCCGCGCAATCGCCTCGGCGGGGTCAAGCCAATCCACCGGCCATGGCGCCAGCCTGCGAAACAGATTGGCCATGAAGGGGTAATGGGTGCAGGCAAGAACGACGATATCCGTGCGTTTTCCCTCGCTGTCGATGAAGCAGGGTTCGATTTCGGCAAGCACCGCCTCATCCGAGACCGGCTCGCCCCTGATCCAGCTTTCCGCCATGCGCGCCAGGTTTTCCGAACCGACGAGGCGGACATGACATTGGCTGGCGAAGGACTGGATGAGATCGCGCGTATAGGCGCGCTTAACAGTACCCGGTGTCGCCAGCACGGAAACGAGGCCCGAGCGGGTGCGCTCCGCTGCCGGCTTGATGGCGGGCACAGTGCCAACGAAGGTCATCTGCGGAAAGCGGGCGCGAAGATCCGCGCCAGCGAGCGTGAAGGCAGTGTTGCAGGCGATGATGCAGACTTCCGGGCTATAGTCGTCCAGCAGCTTGTCGAAGAGCGAGAGAATGCGCGCCTTCAGCGCTTCCTCCTCCCAGCCGCCATAGGGAAAACCCGCATCGTCGGCCACATAGATGAAGCCGCGCTCGGGCATCAGCACCCGCGCCTCGCGCAGCACGGTCAGCCCGCCAATGCCGGAATCGAACACCAGCACCGGTTTCAGCAAATCGGCCGCCGCCTCACTCGTCTTCAGCATTCTCCCCTGCTCCCTCGGCCGACGGCCCCGCTGCCCTTCCCGCCTGCTTCGGCCATTGCCGTGGAAAGCGGTCGAGCGAATTGATCACGCCACGGAAAACGCTGATTTCCTGCTCGGAAAACCCGCGTCGCGACAGCACGGCGCGCAGATTGTCGACCATTTTCGGCTTTTTTTCAGCGGGATGAAAATAACCCCGCGCATCCAGCGCTTCCTCGATATGTTCGAACAGGCCGAAAACCTGTTCCTTGGTCGAAGGACGCTGCTCGACGGACTGGAAAAGCGTCTCTCCCAGATCGTCCATGCCGGATTTCATCCATTCATAGGACATCAAAAGCACGGCCTGCGCGATATTGAGCGAGGCAAAAGCGGGATTGACGGGAAATGTCACGATCTCGTCGGCCAGCGCCACTTCCTCATTGGTCAGCCCCCAGCGCTCGCGGCCGAAGAGGATACCGGTCTTTTCGCCAGCCTTGAATTTTGCCCTGAGCGTATCGGCGGCGGTGACGGGCGCACGCACCGGCTTGAAACCGTAGCGCTCACGCGCGGTCGTGGCATAAACGAAGTTCAGGTCCTTGATCGCCTCTTCCAGCGTCTCGAATACCTTCGTGGCGTCAATGACGTGATCGGCCTTGGAGGCTGCGGCGCGCGCCTTCTCGCTCGGCCAGCCGTCACGCGGATTGACCAGACGCAATTCGGCCAGGCCGAAATTGGCCATGGCCCGCGCCACCATGCCGATATTTTCGCCGAGCTGCGGTTCGACGAGAATGATCGCCGGGCCTTCCGCCACAAGTTCGAGATCGCTGTTTGTGCCTGCCATCGTCTTTTGTCCGTGTGTTGAAGCGTCGCATCGATTTTCAGCCCGACGCGCTAAAGCGCGCTTCACTGGCACAGATCGGCGCCAAAATCAAAGCCGGCGCGGAGAAAGCCTGGCGCCACCCCGCTGGCAAGACGCCCCTTATTGCTCCCCCTTGATGATATTCGTCATTTCTTCGCGCAGCGAATCCCTGCCCTCATCGCCAACCCGATGAATATCACTGATGACCGGGCGGCCGTCTTCCTCGATGACATCGAAATGCACTTCGTCAACCGTCGCCTTCATCTCCGCCCCATCCATGCAGGCCCAGAGCTTGAACTTTGCGGTCACGTCCGTCACGCCGTCCTTCACCGCGCCCGGCGTCACGGAAACATTGGCCAGCGGGCAGCCATCCTGCGAGTTCGTCACGACATCGTAACCAAAGGGATCGCCGGTCTCGCCGCTTTCGGCCTCGTAAGCCGGCTTCTTGGAGGCTTCGCGATATTGCGCGACGAAATCCTTGCTGAAGAGGCTGGTCAGCATGTCCTCGTCGAAAACGTATTTCCAGTTTTCCGCCTCGCCCGACCAGTTCTTGACGGTGACATCCATCACCTTCTGAACGGGATCGGCAGGCCCGGCGGCGAGCGCGCTATGCGAAAAGAGGACGGCGGCAGTTAGAAGCAGAATATTCCGCATGATGTGATCCCGGGATAGGCCCGACAGGCGGGCGAAGCGATTCGCCTGACTGTATTCCGGCATTGTGGTTTGGCAATGCGCAAAGCGTTATTGCGCTGCGCCAAAAAAGCGCCCCCCATGGCTTTGCCTCAGGCGCGCGCGATGCTATAGCCGCACCGGATATTTTTTCCGGATACCGGCGCCATCTGGCGCCACAGCTTCGAAGGTGAGGAATTCATGGCAAAGATCAAGGTAGCCAATCCGGTCGTCGATCTCGACGGCGACGAAATGACCCGTATCATCTGGCAGCTCATCAAGGACAAGCTGATCCTGCCATACCTCGATCTCGACATCGAATATTACGACCTCTCGGTTGAAAACCGCGACGCCACCAACGACCAGGTCACGGTCGATGCAGCGCACGCCATCAAGAAGCATGGCGTCGGCATCAAGTGCGCGACCATCACCCCGGATGAGCAGCGCGTCGAGGAATTCGGCCTGAAGCAGATGTGGAAGAGCCCGAACGGCACGATCCGCAACATTCTGGGCGGCGTCATCTTCCGCGAGCCGATCATCTGCAAGAACGTTCCGCGCCTCGTTCCCGGCTGGACCAAGCCGATCGTCGTCGGCCGTCACGCTTTCGGCGACCAGTACAAGGCAACCGATTTCAAGTTCCCCGGCAAGGGCAAGCTGACCATCAAGTTCGTTGGTGAAGACGGCCAGGTCATCGAAAAGGACGTCTTCGACGCCCCGAGCGCCGGCGTGGCGCTTGCCATGTACAACCTCGACGAATCCATCCGCGAATTCGCCCGCGCCTCCATGAACTATGGCCTGATGCGCAAGTGGCCGGTTTACCTCTCCACGAAGAACACCATCCTCAAGGCCTATGACGGCCGCTTCAAGGATATCTTCGAAGAAGTCTACCAGAACGAATTCAAGAAGCAGTTCGACGAAATCGGCATCACCTACGAGCACCGCCTGATTGACGACATGGTCGCTTCCGCTCTGAAGTGGTCCGGCGGCTACATCTGGGCCTGCAAGAACTATGACGGCGACGTGCAGTCCGACACGGTTGCTCAGGGCTTCGGCTCGCTCGGCCTGATGACCTCGGTTCTCCTGTCTCCCGATGGCCGCACGGTTGAAGCCGAAGCGGCACACGGCACGGTTACCCGCCACTATCGCCAGCACCAGAAGGGTCAGGAAACCTCGACCAACTCGATCGCTTCGATCTTCGCCTGGACCCGTGGCCTCGCTCACCGCGCCAAGCTGGACGACAATGCGGAACTGGCAAAGTTCGCAGCAACGCTCGAAACCGTCTGCGTCGACACCGTCGAAAGCGGCTACATGACCAAGGATCTGGCGCTCCTCATCGGACCGGACCAGCCCTGGCTCTCCACCACCGCCTTCCTCGACAAGATCGACGAAAACCTCAAGAAGGCAATGGCGGCTTAAGCCAGCCTTCCCAGCGACTTCAAAACCCGGCCTCAGCGCCGGGTTTTCTTTTTTGTTCACAGTATCTTGATTAGCCGTTGTACTAGGCGCAGACTTCGATTCCGCGTGCTGCGGCCAGTACAACAATAAGACAAAGCTTAAACAGCATCTATTTGCACATAACTTGCCCGGCACAGTCAAACGTTCATCGGAGCATCGGCGCGATCTTAGGGAACACGCGAAGGATGTTGCGAACTTTAAAAATGCGAAGCGCAGGCGCGAAATCCGCATCGGTTTTCCCATGATGCTTCAACGATTTTGCTTGGGGAGGCAAAAGCATGAGTGAATTGATCTTCTACACCAACCCCATGTCGCGCGGACGCATCGCGCGATGGATGCTTGAGGAAGTGGGCGTTCCTTACCGAACGGAAATACTGGGCTTCGAGACCTCGATGAAATCGCCCGCCTACCGGCTGATAAATCCGATGGCGAAGGTGCCCGCCATCAAACACGGCGATACCATCGTTACCGAGGCGGCAGCGATCTGCGCCTATCTCGCCGATGCCTTTCCCGGCGCGAACCTTGCACCCACACCCAAGGCGCGCGGGCTTTATTATCGCTGGATGTTCTTCGCCGCAGGCCCGCTGGAAATGGCGGCGAGCATGAAGGCGATGGGTTTCGAAGTGCCCAAGGAGAAGCTGCGCATGGCCGGCTGCGGCAGCTATGCGGATGTGATGAATACGCTTGAGCGGGCCGTCAGCGAAAACCGCTTCATCGCCGGCGATCTATTCACGGCGGCGGATGTCTATGTCGGCGCCCATGTCGGCTGGGGCCTGCATTTCGGCACCATCGAAAAACGCCCGGCCTTTCTCGATTACATGGCCCACCTCACCGACCGCCCGGCCTTCAAGCGGGCAGCACAACTAGATGAGGAAGCGGCAAAGGATTTGCAGGCGGCGGGCTGAAAGACGGGAAGACCTGCGCCAACCGTCCCTGCACCGGACGGCTTGAACCGAAAGCAAAAGGGCGGGTAAAACCCCGCCCTTTTCAAAATACACCGGCTAGGCCGCCAGGGCCGCTGCCACCGCTTCGATGGCATCCTGCGCCTTTGCGCCATCGGGACCACCCGCCTGCGCCATGTCAGGGCGACCGCCGCCGCCCTTGCCGCCAAGTGCGGCGGAAGCGGTGCGGACGATATCGACAGCGCTGAAACGGGCTGTCAGATCTTCGGTCACGGCAGCGACAGCGCTTGCCTTGCCGTCTTCGGAAACGGCGATCAACAGCACGACGCCCGAGCCGAGATTGGCCTTGGCCTCATCGGCAAGACCCTTGAGATCCTTGGCATCGATGCCGGACATGGATTTCGCCAGGAAGTTGACGCCCGCGACCTGCTTGACGTCGCTTGCGCCGGCATCCGCCGAACCGCCACCCATGGCAAGCTTCCGGCGGGCATCGGCAAGTTCGCGCTCCAGCTTCTTGCGCTCATCGAGCAGACCTTCGACACGCGACAGTACATCGCCCGGCTGCACCTTCAGCGAAGAAGCGAGCGCCTTCACCCGCTCATCCTGTTCGGCCAGATATGCAAGCGCGCCCTGCCCGGTCACGGCTTCGAGACGGCGCACGCCCGCACCGACGGCGCTTTCGCCGAGAATGCGAATGAGGCCGATCTGGCCGGTGGCCGCCACATGCGTGCCGCCGCAAAGCTCGACGGAATAGGGACGGTTGGCTTTTGCGCCATGCAGGCCGGTGCCCATGGAGACAACGCGAACTTCGTCACCGTATTTTTCACCGAACAGCGCCATGGCGCCCTCGGCAATGGCGTCGTCGACGCTCATCAGGCGGGTGACAACCGGCGAGTTCTGCAGCACGATTTCGTTCGCCATCTCTTCGACGACCTTCAGCTCCTCGGCCGACATCGGCTTCGGATGCGAAACGTCGAAGCGCAGGCGCTCGGGCGCAACCAGCGAACCCTTCTGGGCAACGTGTGTGCCGAGCACTTCGCGCAGCGCCTCGTGCAACAGGTGGGTGGCGGAATGGTTGGCGCGCAGACGCGAGCGGCGGTCATGATCGACCGTCAGCTGAACGGCATCGCCAACTTTCAAACCGCCCTTGGAGACCGTGCCCAAATGCACAAAGAGGCCTTCGCCCTTCTTCTGAGTATCGGAAACGGCAAAGGCGCCATTGTCGCCGGAAATCACGCCGGTATCGCCCATCTGGCCGCCGGACTCGCCATAAAACGGCGTCTGGTTGACGACGACCTGCACCGTCTCGCCATCGGCAGCGCTATCCACCGACTTGCCGTCCTTGACGATCGCCAGGATGACGCCTTCGGCGGTTTCCGTGTCGTAACCAAGGAACTCGGTCGCGCCGAGCTTTTCCTTGAGCTCGAACCAGATCGTCTCGGTCGCCTTGTCACCGGAACCGGCCCAGTGCGAGCGGGCTTCGGCCTTCTGGCGCTCCATCGCGTCGGTGAAACCGGAAATATCGACACCGATTTCGCGGGCGCGCAGCGCATCCTGCGTCAGGTCCAGCGGGAAGCCATAGGTGTCGTAAAGCTTGAAGGCGGTCTCGCCATCCAGCATGTCGCCCTTGTGAAGTGTCGAAGTGGCATCGGAAAGCAGCGACAGGCCGCGTTCCAGCGTCTTGCGGAAACGGGTTTCCTCAAGCTTCAGCGTCTCGGAAATCAGCGCCTCGGCACGGACCAGTTCCGGATAGGCGCGGCCCATCTGCTGCACAAGCGCCGGCAAAAGCTTGTAGATCAGCGGCTCGCGCGCGCCGAGAAGCTCGGCGTGGCGCATGGCGCGGCGCATGATGCGGCGCAGAACATAACCGCGACCTTCGTTCGACGGCAGGACGCCATCGGCGATCAGGAAGGCGGACGAGCGCAGGTGGTCGGCGATGACGCGGTGGCTGGCGCGCTTTTCGCCTTCGGCCGGAACGCCGGTCGCTTCCACGGAAGCGGAAATCAGCGCGCGGAACAGGTCCGTATCGTAATTGTCATGCTTGCCCTGCAGCAGCGCCGAAATGCGCTCAAGACCCATGCCGGTGTCGATCGACGGACGCGGCAGGTCGATGCGCTCTTCCTTCGTCAGCTGCTCATATTGCATGAAGACGAGGTTCCAGATTTCGATGAAACGGTCGCCATCTTCTTCCGGCGAGCCGGGCGGGCCGCCCCAGATATGATCGCCATGATCGTAGAAGATTTCCGAACACGGACCGCAGGGGCCGGTATCGCCCATCGCCCAGAAATTGTCGCTGGTCGGGATGCGGATGATACGGTCGTCAGAGAAACCGGCGATCTTCTTCCAGAGGTTAAAGGCCTCGTCGTCGGTGTGGTAGACGGTGACCAGCAGACGGTTGCGGTCGATGCCGAATTCCTTGGTGATCAGGTTCCAGGCATGGGTGATCGCTTCTTCCTTGAAATAATCGCCGAAGGAGAAATTGCCGAGCATTTCGAAAAAGGTGTGGTGACGGGCGGTATAACCCACATTGTCGAGGTCGTTATGCTTGCCGCCGGCGCGCACGCACTTCTGCGCCGAAGCGGCCGTGGAATAGGGACGGCTTTCAAGACCGGTGAAGACGTTCTTGAACTGCACCATGCCGGCATTGGTGAACATCAGTGTCGGATCGTTGCGCGGCACCAGCGGGCTGGAGGGCACGATCTCGTGTCCGTTCTTCTTGAAGTAGTCGAGAAAGGTCGACCGAATTTCATTCACACCGCTCATGCCCACACACCGCTCACAGCTGGAGTCCATCACTTCCACCCCGAAGGATGGCTATATTGCAAAATCACTGGCTTTTATCGTCCGCACCCGGCCCTGTCCAGCCATGGAGGCCCGCGAAGGCGCGCCGACAAACAAAAAGGGCCATGCGAGGCAAATCGCACGGCCTTTTTGTTATGCCAATTCATATCCAGCGCAGCAGCGGGGCGGAACACACCCCGCGGCGTCACCCAAATCAGCTGTCGTCACCGTCGCTGTCACCGGCTTCCGGGCCGCCATTCTGCAGGAAGCGGTCGGCGATCAGGCCGGCATTCTGGCGCAGCGCCAGTTCGATTTCATTGGCCGTTTCCGGATTGTCGCGCAGGAATATCTTGGCGTTTTCACGCCCCTGCCCCAGACGCTGGCTGTTATAGGAGAACCATGCACCGGACTTCTCGACGATGCCGGCCTTCACGCCGAGATCGACAAGCTCACCGGTCTTGGAAACGCCTTCGCCATACATGATGTCGAATTCCACCTGCTTGAAGGGCGGCGCCATCTTGTTCTTGACGACCTTGACGCGCGTCTGGTTGCCGACAACCTCTTCGCGCTCCTTGACGGAGCCGATGCGGCGAATGTCAAGACGAACGGACGCATAGAACTTCAGAGCGTTACCGCCCGTCGTCGTTTCCGGCGAACCGAACATGACGCCGATCTTCATGCGGATCTGGTTGATGAAGATCACCATGCACTTCGACTTGGAGATCGACGCGGTCAGCTTGCGCAGCGCCTGGCTCATCAGACGGGCCTGAAGACCCGGCAGGCTGTCGCCCATCTCGCCTTCAATTTCCGCCCGCGGCGTCAGTGCCGCAACGGAGTCGACGACCAGCACGTCAACCGCGCCGGAACGCACCAGCGTATCGGTAATTTCCAGCGCCTGTTCGCCCGTGTCGGGCTGCGAGATCAGAAGGCCCTGCAAATCCACACCGAGCTTGCGGGCATAGACCGGATCGAGCGCATGTTCGGCGTCCACGAAGGCGCATATGCCGCCCTTCTTCTGGGCTTCGGCAATGGTCTGCAATGCCAGCGTCGTCTTGCCCGAGCTTTCCGGGCCATAAATTTCAATGATGCGCCCCTTCGGCAGACCGCCGATGCCGAGCGCGATATCCAGGCTGAGCGAACCCGTCGAAACGGTCTCCACTTCAACCACGTTTTCATTGGAACCGAGCTTCATGATCGATCCCTTGCCGAACGACCGTTCGATCTGGGAGAGCGCCGCTTCCAGTGCCTTGCTTTTATCCACCGATTTATCCTCTACGAGACGCAAAGAATTTTGTGCCATCCGAACCACCTTTAGGTTATTGAAGCCGCACAGGCAATGAAGCAGTATGGAAACGGTATGTACTCTATTTGTTCTCATTTCGCAAGGCTGAGCCAGCATATTGAAAACAAATAGCGATAAGTCGTTTGTTCTGCTTTCGTTTTTCCGTGCCCGGCCCATGGCCGCAAACCGGATGCGAGGTCAGGAAGACGTCAGTTTAGGCCGAATCGTCCGGTCTTTCCATCCGCCAAAGAGGGAAACGCAAGCGTGAAGAAAATACTCGTTCTGGGCGGCGCGCATATCGACAGGCGCGGTATGATCGAGACTGAAACCGCGCCCGGCGCGAGCAACCCCGGCTCCTGGATGGAAGAGGCCGGCGGCGGCGGTTTCAACGCCGCGCGCAATCTTTCCCGCCTCGGTTTTCAGGTCCGCATCATCGCCCCGCGCGGCGGCGACGCGACCGGTGAGGCGGTGGCGGAGGCCGCACGGCAGGCGGGCGTGGAAGACACGCCCTTCACCTTCCTCGACCGCCGCACGCCAAGCTACACCGCCATTCTGGAGCGTGACGGCAATCTGGTCATCGCGCTGGCCGATATGGACCTCTATAAGCTCTTCACCCCGCGCCGCCTGAAGATACGCGCCGTGCGCGAGGCGATCACGGCGAGCGATATCCTGCTCTGCGACGCCAACCTGCCGGAAGATACGCTGACGGCGCTCGGCCTCGTCGCCCGCGCCTGCGAGAAACCGCTGGCGGCCATCGCCATATCCCCCGCCAAGGCGGTGAAGCTGAAAGCGGTGCTCGGCGATATAGACATTCTCTTCATGAACGAGGCGGAAGCCCGCGCGCTCACCGGCGAAACGACGGCCAATGTCCGCGACTGGCCCGACATTATGCGCAAGGCCGGGCTTGCCGGCGGCGTCGTCACCCACGGCGCGAGCGAGGTGGTGGCCTTCAGCAGGAGGGAGACGGCGATCCTCCATCCGCCCCTCATCCGCGAGGTGAAGGATGTGACCGGCGCGGGCGACGCGATGGCGTCGGGTTATCTCGCCGCCATCGCCGAGGGAAAGACGATTGCGGAAGCGTTGAGGCAAGGCGCGGCGGCAGCGGCCATCACCGTGCAGTCACCGTTCGCCACCTCCCACGAACTATCAAAAGACAGTGTCGAAGCCATGTTGGGGCTTGTTCCCCGGGCTGAAATGCTGGCATGAACCCGCTTTTAAAAACTGGAACAGATGAAATGACCCGCCCTATCTCCCCGCTCCTGCCCATCGTCTATTCTCAGGAAGTCGCCGCCGCCAAGCAGCGCGGTGCGCCGATCGTGGCGCTTGAATCGACCATCATCACCCACGGCATGCCCTATCCCGGCAATATCGAGATGGCGGAAAGCGTCGAACAGATCATCCGCGATCAGGGTGCGGTTCCGGCCACCATCGCGGTCATTCACGGCACCCTGCATATCGGCCTTGAGAAGGACCAGCTCGAGGCGCTGGCCCAGACCACCGACGCCATCAAGGTCTCGCGCGCCGATATCGCCTTTGCGATCGCCGAGCGCCGCACCGGCGCCACCACGGTGGCCGCCACCATGATCGCCGCCGCCCGCGCCGGCATCCGCGTTTTCGCCACCGGCGGCATCGGCGGCGTGCACAAGGGTGCGGAAGAGACCTTCGACATCTCCGCCGATCTGACCGAGCTTGCGAAGACCGGCGTGATCGTCGTCTGCGCCGGCGCCAAGGCCATTCTCGATATTCCGAAGACGCTCGAGGTTCTCGAAACCAATGGCGTGCCGGTCGTCACTTTCGGCTCGGAAGAGTTCCCGGCTTTCTGGTCGCGCTCCTCCGGCCTGCCGAGCCCGCTCTCGCTCAACAGCCCGGCGGCAATCGCCAATTTCCAGACAACCCGCGAACAGCTCGGCATCGATGGCGGCATGCTGGTGGCCAATCCCGTGCCGGAAGAGGATGAAATTCCGCGCGAGGAGATGGAAATCTACATCAACCGCGCCATCTCCCACGCCGAGCGCGACGATATCACCGGCAAGGAAGTCACCCCCTACCTGCTTGGCGACATCTTCCGCCTGACGGATGGCCGCAGCCTGGAAACCAATATCGCGCTGGTGCGCAACAATGCGCAGTTGGCTGCGGAGATTGCGGTGGCGCTGAACTAACCGCCGGGGTTGGGATCATCCTCAAGTTTGCGGGTGACGGCAGGGTTCGAAAACCTCTCCTCCGTCGTGCCGGACTAGATCCGGCATCCAGCCACGGCGCGTCTGCGCCGTGAAAGAGTCTTTCGTGATCAAGGACTTGATCACGCTGGACCCCGGATCTGGTCCGGGGTGACGGATTGCGGATGATCCAGCTTTGCCAAACGCCTCGGCGCTGGGGACATCGTAAGCAACAAAAAAGGCCCGGAGAGCTTGCGCTTCCGGGCCTTTGTTTTTCCTGTCGAACCCGATCAATTCTGGGCGACCGGCTTCACCAGCGGCGTCACGCGGCGGATGGTGACGCGGCGGTTCTGCTGTTCCGGGCCGAGCGTCTGGACCTTCAGATAACGCTCGCCATAGCCTTGCGTCGCGAGGTTTTCCGGCGGAATGCCGTAAACATCGGTCAAGACGTTGGCGACGGAAGCGGCGCGCTCGTCGGAAAGCACGAGGTTGCTTTCATCCGAACCGACGGCGTCGGTATGACCTTCGATCAGGAAGGTTTCACCCGGGTTCTTGTCAAGCGCCTTGTTGATCGCATCCGCCACCTTGCGCAGCGAACGGGCCTGCGTCATCGGGATTTCGGCGCTGCCCGTGGCGAAGGTGATGGTATCGAGGTCGATACGGCGCACCTTGTCGCGGATACGGGCAGAATAACGCACTTCATCCAGCGAATAGACACGCTCCACCGGCTCGACCGGCGGCTGTTCCAGGAAGCGATAATAATCGCGGTCCGGATCGCTCGAGGTGTCGATGATGTAGTCCGTCACGGGAATGCGCAGGCGCATCGGCGGCAGGTCAAGGCCCGGATCGCGATAGACGTAATCGCGGTCGGGATCTTCCATCAGCTCCGGTGCATAGAACAGCACATATTCGCGGCCGCGATCGTCGATACGCGAGCGCTGGATCACGTCGCCATAACGATTGCGGATCGTCACTACCTGCGTTCCGTCACGGCGCTCCACGGTTTCGCGGACACGGCCGCCGGGCAGACGCTCGTAATAGGGCTCGCCGCCATCGCGGATGAAGCGCTGGTTGTCGTCGCCGCGCACCACGACACGGTCGCCGAATTGCAGGATGATCGGCGCATCGCGGTCGCGATCACGCGGACGGCCTTCGCGCGGCTGCCATTCGCGCACGCCTTCCGGCCGCTCATATTGCGGGCGACGGTCGACACGCTCACCCTGCTGCGAGGTGATGGCTTCCATCTTGACGGGCGGCGGCGGGGCCTTGCCTTCGGCGGCGCCGGCGCGCTGCGCCTCCGCGTCGGAGGTCGGAACCTTCACGTCACCGGCCTGCTCGCGTTCGCGACGGCGCTCCTCGCGGGTCTGGCGGTTGCCGGAACGTTCCACTTCCTTGTCGCTGTCGAGAACGGCGGCGCCCTTGTCGACCGGCAGAATGACGGTATCGGCGGTCTTAGACGGGTCCTTGGCGATTGCCTTGGCCTTGTCCAGCTCTTCCTTCGTCATCGGCGGCGCTTCCGTCTGCGGAACAGCAACCTGATTGGGAACGGGTTCGCCGGCCGGCGCCTGTCCGGTCGTCGTACCGCTCGGCGGCGGCGTCGGCGCGCCTGGCAGCGGGGCTGCGGGTTCGGTCCTGCCCTGACCCTCTACTGGCGGCTGTTCCGAAGGCTGACGGCCCGGTGCGGGGTTTGGCTGGGCTTCAGGTGCCGGCGGACGCGCAGGCGTCGGCGCTTCGGTCGGAACCGGTGCTTCCTTAGCGGCGGGCTCGGGGGCGGCCGGCTTTTTCTCCGGAACGGCTTTTTCGGCCGGCTCGGCTTTCTGTTCCGGGGCCTTTTCCTCTACCTGCGGCTTTTTGGCGGGTGCCGGTTCGCGGGGCTTGGCCGGCTCACCGGCATTTTCAGGGCGTGCTGCGGGCTCCTGTTCGGCAGCCGGTTCCTTCGCGCGCTCCTTACGGGGACGCTCGGGACGCTGCTCGCCCTCATCTGCGGGCTGCTCGGCCCGTTCCGGCTTGCGCGCACGTTCCTTCGGCTGCTCTTCGGCAGGTGCGGCTTCGGGTGCGGCCTCGCGCTGCGGCTCCTGCGCGCGTTCGGGTTTGCGGGGACGCTCCTGCGGCTGCTCGGCCGGCGCGGGCTCCGGGCGGGCCTCACGCTGCTGCGGTTCCCGCTGGGGTTCGGGCTGCGGCTCCCGTTGCGGCTCAGGGCGCGGTTCGGCAGGCGCGGCTTCGCGCTTGGGCTCCGGTTCGCGCTGCGGCTCCGGCGCACGCTCCTGTCGTTGCGGCTCGGCCTGCGGCTGCTCCTCTTCGGCCTGCTTGCGACGCTTGCGCAGTTCCTCTTCCGGGTTCGGTTCTTCCGGCTGCGCCTGCGCCAGAATCACCTGACCGGTCGCAGCATCGCCGGGAAGCGCTTGCGACACGGTCGTCTGCGCCCGCGCAGCACCGGCAAAACCGGCCGCGGCCGGCTCCACCGCAATCGCCAGCGACATGAGGGGGAAAACCACCCCCGTCAGCAATGTGTTCTTCTTCAGCATCGGTGTTTCCTCATCTGCCATTATTGGTCGCCAGTCTTGCGACATCTTGATTCCGGCTGCGCGTGCAGGCGCTGGTCAACGCCTCGCACACACTTCGGTTCCCATGATGGACAAAGCCTTCTGTACCGGAAATGAACAGATCAAGGCGTTTTCGTGGAAGCTCTGCGGCACAATCGCGGTCACTAATATTGCAGTTGCATTTTTTGACCAACCGGATGAATAATCGCATCCGCGCTGAAGGCCACAGGCGGTATCATCCGCTGCGCCCTGCGCTCATGGCGTCCGCACTGAAAACAACAACAGACCGCGGATGAACGACCAAAAGAGAGGATCGAAATGCCTATTTCCACCCGTCTGCTCGCAGCCGTATCGATTGCCGCCATCTCGCTGTTTTCAGGTGCTGCCCTCGCGCAGGACAAGATCGTCATCGGCACCGAAGGCGCCTATCCGCCCTTCAACAATCTCGAAGCCGACGGCACGCTGACCGGCTTCGACATCGACATCGCCAAGGCGCTGTGCGAACAAATGAAGGCCGAATGCACCTTCGTCACCAATGACTGGGACGGCATCATCCCCGCCCTTCAGGCCAAGAAGTTCGACGCCATCATCGCGTCCATGTCGATCACGCCCGAGCGTCTCGAGAAGGTCGACTTCTCCAAGAAATATTACAACACCCCGCCGGCCATCGCCGTGCCGAAGGATTCGCCGATCAAGTCCGTCGACGATCTGAAGGGCAAGTCGCTCGGCGCGCAGGGTTCCACCACCCACTCCAATTATGCCGAAAAGCATTTCCCGGATGCCGACGTGAAGATGTATCCGACCGCCGACGAATATAAGCTCGACATCGCCAATGGCCGTATCGACGCCGTCATCGACGATATCGTCGTGCTGTCGGAATGGCTGAAGACGGATGCGGGCGCCTGCTGCAAGATCCTGACGCCGCTCAAGGTCGATCCCGAGATCAACGGCAATGGCGCAGGCATTGCTGTGCGCAAGGGCGACACGGCGCTGGCTGACAAGTTTACGGCCGCAATCGCCGGTATCCGCGCCAGCGGCAAGTATCAGGAGATCAACAAAAAATACTTCGATTTCGACGTTTACGGCGATTAAGCCGGTTCGATCTGTTGAAATCTCGTGGCGGAAGGCTTGCCCTTCCGCCATTTTTGTTTGAAAACGTCACGATAACAATCACGGCGGCTTAAGACCGCAGGGGAAAATTGGCATGAGCGGAGCATTTTCCGCCATAGGTGCGTTCTGGACCTATGTCTCGACACTTCTCGATCCCTTCTGCGGGCCGGTCGGTCTCTTCTCGCTTTTCGGAAACGGCACCCTGGTCGCCTGCGGCGATGCGGGATGGGGCGATGAAATCGCCTTCGGCGTCAAGGTCACCATCTCGCTGGCGCTCGCCACCCTGCCCGTCGGGCTGCTGATCGGTTTTCTCATCGCGCTCGCCGCGCAATCGGAAGAAAAATCGCTGCGGCTGGCGACCGGCATCTACACCACCATCTTCCGCGGCCTGCCGGAACTGCTGACGCTTTTCATCGTCTATTACGGCATCCAGATGCTGCTGCAATCGGTGGCCGGTTATGTCGGCATCACCGGTCCGGTCGAGATCAACGCCTTCGTGGCGGGCATGGTGGCGCTGTCCGTGGTGTTTTCGTCCTATGCGTCCGAAGTGCTGCTGTCCGCCTTCAAGGCCATACCGAAGGGGCAATATGAGGCGGGTGCGGCACTGGGGCTTTCGCGGGGCCGCACCATGGTGCTCATCATCATTCCGCAGCTGGTCAGGATCGCCCTTCCCGGCATGACCAATCTCTGGGTCATCCTGCTGAAAGACACCTCTTACGTCTCGATCATCGGCCTTGCCGATATCGTTCGCCAGACCGGCATTGCCGCCCGCGTCAGCAAGGAAGCCTTCTTCTTCTACAGCATCGCCTGCCTGCTCTACCTCATCCTCGCGCTGCTTTCCTCCATCGGCATCGGCTTCATCGATCGCTGGTCGCGCAAGTCGGAGGTAAGCCGATGAGCCATATTCAGGAACTCATTCCCCCCCGCCCCGCCCCGGCCGTTGCGGACAAGCCGCTCAATATTTCGCGCATCGTCGGCGTCGCCGTCATCACACTCTGGCTGCTGCTCGCCGCCGGGCTGATCTTCGCCATGATCGAGGGCTGGGACTGGGACAAATTCCAGCGTTACGGGCCGCGCTATATCGATGGTCTCATCACCACCATCACCCTCGTCGGCAGCTCGATCATTCTCGGCGCCATTCTTTCCGTGCCGATCGCCTTCGGCCGCATGTCGGAAAACCGCATCATCGGCGCGCTGGCCTATGCCTATGTCTACGTCTTCCGCAGCACGCCGCTTTTGGCGCAGCTTTTCCTGATCTATTACGGCCTCGGCAGTTTCCGCCAGGGACTGGAAACTGTCGGCCTGTGGTGGTTCTTCCGCGAGGCCTGGTATTGCGGCCTGTTGTCGCTCACCCTCAACACCGCCGCCTATCAGGCCGAAATCCTGCGCGGCGCGATCCGCAGCGTGCCGCGCGGCCAGCATGAGGGCGCCGCCTCGCTCGGCCTGTCGAAACTCGTCACTTTCCGCAAGATCATCCTGCCGCAGGCGCTGATCGTGGCGCTGCGTCCCTATGGCAACGAAATCATCCTGATGATCAAGGGTTCCGCGGTGGTCTCTATCGTCACCGTCTTCGACCTTATGGGCCAGACCCGCTACGCCTTTTCCCGCACCTTCGATTATCAGGCCTATCTGTGGGCCGCGATCTTCTACCTGACGATCGTCGAAACGCTGCGGCATGTCTGGGCATGGCTGGAAGCCCGCCTGACCCGGCATCTCAAGCGCTAGTCGCAACGTTGGCAGCACTCATCAATGAAGGCTGCCAACATTTTGAAAAATATAAATATTTTGTGACAACCCATGTCTTTGGCAAGCTTGGATTAACCATGACGTGTTCCCATATTCGATACACCGGTAACGCTGTGATCGGCAATCATGGAAACGGGAACCGCCGTCATGAACAAGGACATGGAAATGATGCTGAGAGGCTACGGCCTCACCACCGCCCAGATATTTTATCGCCTGCCGGATCATCCGCTGGTTCTCCAGACCTATGTCTGGCAGGACTATGATCTTGCCCCGGACTTCCCTGAGATGCATGGCTTCCTCAAATTCTGGAAGGAAAAGCTCGATGGACCGCTGCATTCCGTCCGCTACGTGCACCGGCAGGTAATCTCGGCGCAGGAATGGCGCGCGCTCAAGGGGGAGTTCATCATCCACTGAGCCGTCGCACCACATAAGCATTGCGCCCGTCCCCGATGCAGCTTACAGCAAACCTCAACTGAAGATGCTGACGGATAAGGCGCGATGACCAAGAACCAGAAAATCGACGAAGAGGCGCTTGCCGAGGCCTATAACCGCGCGCTCGCGCTTGAAAAAGCCGGCGATGTGGACGCGGCGGTGAAGGCCTATGAAGAGGTTCTGGCCATCGATCCGGACGATCACGGCGGAGCGGCCGTTCGCATTGCCGCCATGGGCCGGGGCGAAACCCCGCCGAAGGCGCCCGACGCCTATGTCGAAACCCTGTTCGACCAGCATGCCGAAGCTTTCGAGGATATTCTTGTCGAACAGCTCGGTTACGCCGTGCCGATGATGGTGCGCCAGCGGTTGCAGACGCTGAACCTCGGTCCCTTCAAGCGCCTGCTCGATCTCGGCTGCGGCACCGGTCTCACCGGCGAAGCGCTGCGCGACATGGCCGACGATATCACCGGCATCGACATTTCCGAAAACATGGTCGAAATCGCCCATGAAAAGGACCTCTACGAGACGCTCTACGTCGCCGAAGCCGAGGATTTTCTCGAGGACAATGACGACGAGCCTTTCGACATTATCACCGCCACCGATGTGCTGCCCTATCTCGGCGCGCTGGAGCCGCTGTTTTTCGGCGCCGCCGAAAACCTCAATGCCGGCGGCCTCCTGATCTTCTCGTCGGAAACCCTGCCCGAAGCGACCCTGGCCGGACGCCCCTATATGGTCGGCCCGCACCAGCGTTTCGCCCATGCGGAAACCTATGTCCGCGAAAGACTGGCCGCGACCGGTTTCGAGGTTCTCGAGGTGACCGACATCAACGTGCGCATGCAGGACGGCAATCCGACGCCCGGCCATCTGGTGATTGCCAAGCTCAAGGGCTGATGCCGCTTCGGCATTGTCGCAGACGTTGCGGCAGATTTCTTCTCCCCGTCGGGGAGAAGAAACAAGCGGGACATGCTCGCCCTATGCTTAAGGAACATTGCTGAATCAACCTCTCAGCAACACCCGCCAGCGAGTTGAAGAGACTCACCTTTCCGACCCGCTCAGCTCGCCTTCGGCCGCCAGACGATATCCGCCACGTTGAGTTTCTTCGGCACGATCTTCAGATCGTAGAACTCATCCGCAAGCGCCTGCTGATAGGCGATGGCCTCATCCGGAACCAGCGAAACCCGCCCGAGATCGGCGCCCGGGCGCGTCAGCGAGACCTTGGTGACATCCTCGGGAACGCCGGTGATCGACGCCAGCGACTTTGCCGTTGCATCGATATTGGCCTGCGCTTTCGCACCCACATTCGCCAGCTCCTTGAGGATCAGCGGCACGAGATCGGGATTGGCCTCCACGAAATCGCCATTGGCAAGGAAATAACTCCACGGATCGACGATGCCTTCGGCGGTCGAGAGAACCCGTGTCGTCGGCTCTTTTTCCGCCACGGCAAAATAAGGATCCCAGATCGACCAGGCATCGATGCTACCGCTTCGGAAGGCGGCGGCCGCATCCGGCGGGGCAAGATCGACCGGCGTAATGTCGTTCAACGTCAACCCTGCCTTTCGCAACGCCTTGACGGTGACATTATGGGCGCTGGAGCCACGCTTGAAGGCGACCTTTCTGCCTTTCAGGTCTTCCAGCGTCTTCAGCGGCGAATCTTTCTGCACAAGGATGGCCGAACCGCCGGCCGCCGCTTTGTAAGTGCCCACATAACGCAGATTGCCGCCGGCGGCCTGCGCGAAAAGCGGCGGCACATCGCCGGTTGGGCCGATATCCAGCGCGCCGGCACCCAGCGCTTCGAGAAGCGGCGGCCCGGAGGAAAATTCCGACCATTTGACCTCGATGCCGCGATCCTTCAGCAGTGCTTCGAGCGCGCCTTGGCTTTTCGCGAGCGCTATCACGCCATTCTTCTGCCAGCCAATCCGCAATGTGGCGGTTGCGGCACTCGCCCGCCGGATATGCGGCAGAAACACCGCCCCGGTCGCACCTGCAATCAGTCCCAATGTTCCGCGTCGTGTAAGCATATGGATATCCCTCGCTATTCCATCCTTCGACAGTAAAAGCGTAGATATTCGAGCGATTTTATCAAAATCGCAGTTTGCGCGCAGACGGCTCCGGGAGAATTGAATGTGCGAATTTGCCACGATGGGCGGAATAGAATTGTCGTGCCCCGGCGGGGCTACCGGGATGGACCTTTCGGCTGGATCAGCCTTGGCGGACCAGCTCGACGGGAAAAACGACCCGCAAATGAAAATGCCCTCCCCGGCAACCGGAAAGGGCATTGGTCGAAAAACTGACCGGCGGCGGATTACTCCTCGCCGGATTTCGGATTGTCCAGCAGCATGTAGTCGAGCGGCAGCTCGGTCGTATATTTGATCTGCTCCATCGCGAAGGCGGAGGACACGTCGCGAATTTCGATCTTGGCGATCATGCGCTTGTAGAAGGCGTCATAGGCCGCAATATCGGGCACGACGACGCGCAGCAGATAATCGACATCGCCGCTCATACGGTAAAATTCGACGACTTCCGGAAACTCGGAAACCACCTCGGAGAAACGCTTCAGCCATTCGATGGAATGGGAGGCGGTGCGGATGGAGACGAAAACCGTGACCTTGGTGTTGACCTTGACCGGATCGAGCAGCGCCACGCGCCGGCGAATAACGCCGTCTTCCTCCATCTTCTGGATACGCCGCCAACAGGGCGTCGTGGAAAGGCCGACCTTTTTCGCCAGATCGGCAACGGCCAGCGTGGAATCCTCTTGCAGAATGCGCAAAATCTTACGGTCTAGGCGATCCAATGCGTCTATCCTCCTGAATTAATTTCCTTTCAATACACTAATTTTTGCAGAAAAACAGAAAATTGTTTCACTAAAGCCGCATTTCCACATGTTGTCGCAGAACCGGCAGCAGTTCCTCGGTGAACCATGGGTTCTTTTTCAGCCAGCCGGTATTGCGCCAGCTTGGATGCGGCAGGGGAAAAATGCCGGGGCCGGAATTGGCATGGAGAAAGCCGCGCCAGTCCTGCACCGTTTCCGTCATGGTCTTGCGCCGCCTTTCACCCAGATGAAAAGCCTGCGCATATTGGCCGATGGCGAGGATCAGCTCCACCTGCGGCATCGCCATTATTACCCGCTCACGCCATTGCGGCGCGCATTCGCGCCGGGGCGGCAGATCGCTGCCCTTGTCGTCATAACCGGGGAAACAGAAGCCCATGGGCACGATGGCGAAACGATCCGGATCGTAGAATGTCTGCCGGTCGACGTTCAGCCATTGGCGCAGCCGGTCACCCGAGGCATCGTTGAACGGCAGCCCTGTTTCATGCACGCGAAGCCCCGGCGCCTGCCCGGCAATCAGGATGCGCGCCTTGGTCGACATGACGACCACCGGCCGGGGTTCGTGCGGCAGGCGATCGGCCATTCCCCTGAGCGGCTTGTCGCGACAGAGACGACAACGGGCGATTTCGCCGCGCAATACGTCAAGCCCGTCATCACACGCGCCCTTCTCTCCTTCAACCATGATCCCACCCCAGAAGATGACGGACAATGGTGAGGAAACCCGCCGCCGGCGTTTCCAGATCCGCGGCACGGTGTTCCCGCCGCCATTGCGACGGTTTCTCGAATTCTCCCGCCCAGATGCCGCGTGCCTGCCTGCGCGCCGCCGCCTGCTCGCTGGAGAACTGGAAATAACCGGATGCGACGGCAAAACCCGCCGACACCATTTCCGATGAGACATCCCTGCCGCCGGCGGAACAATAAACCAGCCGCCGCCCGTAACGGTCTCTGGAACTGCCGGAACAGGAAAAATCCTCAGCCCCGGCCAGCCTTTGCAGGACACGGCGCGCTTCCTCGCCGCACGGCCAGCTTTCGCTGCCGCGCAGGCATGTCTGCGCAAGCTCCGGCGCATCGATGCCGAGCAGCCGGAAACGTTCCTCTCCCTTCGACAGCGTATCGCCATCGATCACAAAGAAGCGGCCGCTATAGGTCTCGCTGTTGATCTGGTCGAGCTTGGCCGCGATCAGAATGCCAAGAAAAACCGTGGCGAGAAAAAGCCCGCCATCGCGAAATGCCGAAAACCGCCTGCCCTTGCCTCCATTTCGTCTCATGTAACAACAAACCCTTGTCAGAAATGGCAAACAAATCCTTTCACGGCAGCATCTTCTTAAGATTTTGCGCGTAGTCTGCAAGGGTTCATGTCACCCTGCGTTGTAACAATGAGTAAAAGCGTCAGCACGTCCACCGACAAGATCATCGTCGACCGGTCGAAAAAGCACCGCAACAAGGCGGTCTTCGACACGGTGAAGACGACGCGTGAACGCCTGCAGCAGGGGGCCGGCGCAAGCGACGCCTATGAACGCGAAATGCTGACCATGCACATCGCCGAAACCCTGCAGGGCGCGATGATCATGCCGCTTTTCATCCTGCTCGCCTCCATCATCGGCCTTTATATCACCCGCGACATCAGCCTGATCATCTGGTCGCTGATTGCGCTGAGCTTCCACGCCTTTTCTTTGCTCTTGGCCAAGCGGGCGGCAAAACAGGAAATCACGGCCGACAATCTTCAGCACTGGAAAAGTCTCTTCCTCGGCATGCAGATCCTCATCGGCTGCGCCTGGGCGATGTTTGCGTTGGCCGAACCGGTGCGCAACGACCCGACGCTCGTGCTTTTCTTCAAGGGCTCGACGCTGCTGATCGCGCTTTCGCTCACCGCCATGGCCAATTTCATGCTGCGGCGGGCGACCTTCATGACCTTTTTGCCGGTGCTCGCGGCTCTCTGCATGACCTCGGCCATTTCGCGCAATCCTTTCGATGTCGGCCTCGCGCTGATGTTCGGCATGGCCATCCTCTTCTGTCATCGCATCACCAGCCGGCTTTACCAGACCAGCATCAAGCTCCTCTCCTCGCAGACGGAAAAGGACGACCTGATCGCCGAACTCGAAGTCGCGAACTCGGTTTCGGACGAGGCGCGGCGGCGCGCGGAAGAAGCCAATCTGGCGAAATCGCGCTTTCTCGCCTCCATGTCGCACGAGCTCAGAACGCCACTCAACGCCATTCTCGGTTTCTCCGAGGTCATGTCATCAGAGGTGCTCGGCCCGCTCAACAATCCGCTCTACAAGGAATATTCCGGCGATATCCATCGCTCCGGCCAGCATCTGCTTGATCTCATCAACGAAATCCTCGACCTGTCGCGCATCGAGGCCGGCCGCTACGACCTGAACGAAGAAGCGATCTCGATGCTGGAAATTGCCGAGGATTGCATCGGCATGATCCAGCTCCGCGCCCGCGCCAAGAACATCAAAATTTCCCAGCAGTTCGAAAACAGCCTGCCGCAGGTCTGGGCCGATGAGAAATCCATCCGCCAGGTCATCCTCAACCTGCTGTCCAACGCCGTGAAGTTCACGCCGCAGGGCGGCGAAATCCTCGTGAAAGCCGGCTGGACGGCGGGCGGCGGCCAATATGTCTCGATCAGGGATAACGGCCCCGGCATTCCCGAAGATGAAATTCCCGTGGTGCTGTCCGCCTTCGGTCAGGGATCGATCGCGATCAAGAGCGCCGAACAGGGAACCGGCCTTGGCCTGCCTATCGTTCAGGCCATTCTCGCCAAGCATGACGGCCAGTTCATCCTGAAATCGAAACTGCGCGAGGGCACCGAAGGCATCGCCATCCTGCCAGCCAAACGCGTGCTGCAAAGCCTGCCGGCCGTGGAAGAAACCCACGCCATCCAGCCGCGCCGCCGGTCCTTCGCTTGAGGAATTTCCAGGAAAAGTGGCCCCCGGGTTTTCCGTCCTGAAATGCCTTGAGGCTTAGAACTTCAGAAGAACAGCGTCGTTACCAGCGAATACAGCACGAAAAATCCGTTCGCCATCAACAGGCAGAAGACGGCGAAAGAGCCGAGGTCCTTGGCATGCCGCCCGACCGAGGAGATTTCCGGTGAAATGCGATCCACCAGCTCTTCAATGGCGGTATTCAACGCCTCCACCGAAAACAGAAGCAGCATCAGCACCGTAAAGACGAGAAGATGGGCAAAGGGTGCGCCGACGACCAGAAGCAGGGCAAGCCCGACGCCGAAGGCGAGAACCTCATGCCGGAACGCCGCTTCCTGCCACAGCCGGCCAAGCCCCTGCACGGAATAGCGCGCGGCGGCAAAAAGATGCCGCCAGCCTTTTTCCTTGCGGAAGGCGGGTTCCGGTTGCTTCTTTTGCGGCGTCACGTCCATCTTCAGCCTCAATGGTCGGTGCGGGAGCTGATGCGGGTGTCCACACCCGCCGCTTCGAATGTCGCCATGCCGGAATGGCAGGCGGCGGCGGCCTTGACGATGCCGGCGGCAAGCGCTGCCCCCGTGCCTTCGCCGAGCCGCATGCCAAGCGCCAGAAGCGGCGTCTTGCCGAGCTTTTCGATGGCGGCCAGATGCCCGGGCTCACCCGAGACATGGCCGATCAGGCAATGGTCGAGCGCCGCAGGATTGGCGGCCTTGAGGAGAGCGGCAGCGGCCGTCGCCACATAACCGTCGATCAGCACGGGAATGCGCTGCACGCGGGCAGCAAGGATGGCGCCGGCAATCGCTGCGATCTCGCGTCCGCCGAGACGGCGCATGATCTCCAGCGGATCGGACAGATGATCCTTGTGGAACTCCACCGCTGCTTTCACCGCCGCGATCTTGCGGGCCATGACTTCGCCTTCCGAACCGGTCCCCGGACCGGTCCATTCTTCCGCCGTGCCGCCATAAAGCGCGAGATTGATCGCCGCCGCAATGGTGGTGTTGCCGATACCCATTTCGCCGACGCAGAGAAGATCGGTTCCGCCGGCAATCGCTTCCATGCCGAAGGCCATGGTGGCGGCGCAGTCGCGCTCGGAAAGCGCCGGCTCGCAGGTGATGTCGCCGGTCGGGTAATCGAGCGCCAGATCGAAAATCTTCAGGCCAAGATCGTTTGCAACGCAGATCTGGTTGATCGCCGCACCGCCTGCCGCGAAATTTTCCACCATCTGCTGGGTCACGGATGTCGGATAGGGCGTAACGCCGTGCCGGGTAACGCCATGATTGCCGGCGAAGATCGCCACCAGCGGACGGGTGACGGCCGGAGAACGGCCGGACCAGGCAGCCAGCCACATGGCGATTTCTTCGAGACGTCCGAGCGAACCGGCAGGCTTGGTCAGCTGCGCATTGCGCTCCTTGGCCGCCACAAGCGCGTGCGTATCCGGGCCGGGAAGCTCGCGCAGCAGCGCGCGGAAATCGTCGAAGGGCAATCCGCTCATGCTCATGATATCTGTCTTTCTCGTCGTCGGGTTGGCTGCCGCATCGGCTCATGCGTCCGGAACTTGTTTTTTCCGGCAAATCGGTCTTTGTTGCGCCTCTCATAATCGCGGATGCGCCGCGGAACAACCGGAAATGCAGCGACTGCAACGGAGAGAGCATGAAGGCCGGGGATTTTATAACAGATGTCATGCATTCCCTCGCCTTTCTGAGCCGCCTGCCCGTTCCCTCGCGGTTTTTCGATGATGCCGACGGCGTGTCGATGCGCCGCACCGCCCGCGCCTTTCCCGCCGCTGGCCTGCTGATCGCCCTGCCCGCCGCTTTCCTTGTTGTGGTTTTCGCAGCCTTCGACTCCTCTCCGCAACTTACCGGCTGGCTCGTCATCGGCCTGACGGCGCTCATCACAGGTGCATTGCATGAGGACGGGCTGGCAGACACGGCTGACGGTTTCGGCAGCGGCAAGGACAAGGCCCGCACCCTTGAGATCATGAAGGACAGCCGCATCGGCAGCTATGGCACAATTGCCATGATCATGTCCTTTGCGCTTCGCGCCACCGCACTCGCCTCGCTCATTGAGACGCTGCCGGCAAAGACCGCCGCCGCCGCCCTGATCGTCGCACTTGTCCTGAGCCGCGCCCTGATGGTGTGGCACTGGCAGTCCCTGCCTGCCGCCAAAACCTCCGGCATCGCCGCCGGCGCCGGTCAGCCGGGCACAAGCGAGCGCAACATCGCGCTGGTGATAGGGCTGCTGCTTTTCACACTCTTCACGCTGCACGCACTGCCGCTTCTGTCGATTGCCCTTGTGCTGGCGGCAGCCTTTCTGGCGGCCGTCCTTTTCGGCAGGCTCTGCGACAGCAAGATCGGCGGCCATACCGGCGACACCATCGGCGCGTGCCAGCAGATCACGGAGATCGTTACCCTCATCGCCCTTGCCCTTGCGGCGTGACGGCCTGATATAAATCATCATGGAAACACCCTGCATTCACATCTGCCGCCTCGATGAAACCGGCAGCCTCTGCATCGGCTGCGGGCGGACGCTGGATGAAATCGGCGGCTGGGCGGGGTATAGCGACGAGAAACGCCGCGAAATCATGCGGTTGCTGCCGCAACGACTGGCAAACCTGCCCGAGACCGCCAAGGAGACGCATACCGCATGAACAGGCTGACCATCGTTCTCCTCCTGCTGGCCGTCGGCCTTGGCCTGCTTCTCATCAATCACGACGGCGGCCGAACGCTCGGCATCGACAACGATCAATTCGCCCACGTGCTTTATCTTCTGCCCATTGCCGGCCTATTATCGGCCGGCATTCTGGCGGGAAGACGCGGCAGCCTCAGTACCGTCATCCGCCAGCTCGCCGTATGGCTCGTCATCATTCTCGGCCTCGTCTCGCTCTATCTCTATCGCTACGACCTGCAATCCTTCGGCGACCGGTTGCTGGGCGGCCTGATGCCCGGCCGCGCCGTGGTGGTGACGACAGCTGGCGGCGAACAGGAAATCGTCCTGCACAAATCGATGAGCGGCCATTTCGAGGCAAATGTCGGCGTCGAAGGCAAGACGATCCACATGCTGGTCGATACCGGTGCAAGTTCCGTGGTGCTCGCCAATGCGGATGCGGCAGAAATCGGCATCGACACCGCAAATCTCCGCTATACCGTGCCGGTGATGACCGCGAATGGCCGCACAGCAGCAGCCCCCGTCACCCTTTCGGAAATCAGCATTGGCCCGATCATGCGACGCAACATCCCCGCCCTCGTCGCGCAGGATGGCCAATTGGGCCAAAGCCTGCTCGGCATGAGCTTCCTATCGACGCTCGGTTCGCTGCAGATGCAGACCGATGAATTGCGATTGCGGGATCGGTAAGCTGCTCTCGGAGAAGGCACCTTATCTTGCGATCAAACGCCCCCATCACAATATATGTGAAGTAACGAGGAAAGGGTTGATCAACGCTGACCCGCTGAAGCAGTGGCTTATCTCGAAAAATACCGCCACCTCGGCAAATCATTGACAGGCCGCATTGACCATGAGACAAGATTACATATTCAACGCAGGAGTTCTCAACATGATCGGTCCAGATCCTATCCTACTTTGATCTAAACGTCCTTCCACTGTAGAGAAGCGAAGCGTCGAACTATGGTTTCGGCGCTTTTTGGTTTTTTGAGATGCCCGGCGAACGGATTTTTCGCTTTAGTTTGTATCCCCTGTATTTTCCTTCCATTGTCTGCAAAAGCTTCTCGCCGGTTTTCTTTGCCTCTTCCGCGTGCTCGTAGAGGCTACGAATGGCACTCTCCCGACCCTCGAGTGAAATATTGGTGAAACTCTTACGATATATTCCTTCTATCTTGGCGCGGATTTTATCCAAAACACCATAAAAATAGACGACATCGCCAATATACTCTCTTCCAGTCGCCGATATGGAATCGATATTCTTCAGATAGAAATGGGTGTGACGTGCATCTGTAATATGCGGAACGAAATCTTTGTTTTCCTTGATGCGCTCCCTGAAAGTCACATAGGAAATAGGTGCCGCAAGGAAGATCGCCATATCGGCTGTATTAAAGTCGATTTCCGCATACAGGGATCGGATAAATTTCTCTTTTTCTCGCGATTTTTTCCAGAATCCTACGCCCACCGCTACAAATTGTCCGAGTATCCAAAGTGTGAAGGCTGTGGAAGCCGCCACCAACGCGGCGAGCAATTGCGGGCTTGCAGATATTTGCTGCGTCGCTGACATGCAACAATTCCCTTAAATATAAGAAAATACATATTGTAATAATGACAATATAAAAATCACAAGACGCCAATATTAACAACATAAATACGATACTTCAGATGGCGAACTGGCCAAGATTGCGCCGCCAATATCAAATCGGTCTCGATAGAAAAACACAGTAGGAACTCGACCTGAAACGGGCGGAACTAAAATGCTCGTAGAAACGCCTTTCCGAGAGATTTCTTTCTGCCCGGCACCCGCCCAACGAACCATTGCCCCTTGATTCCTTCCCATTTGATAATTTATGTTGGTTCCGTTCTCAGGGCGGGGTGCAATTCCCCACCGGCGGTATCGGGATTTTTCCCGGAGCCCGCGAGCGCTTCCGGTCTCCAAAGCCGGAAGGTCAGCAGATCCGGTGAGAGGCCGGAGCCGACGGTATAGTCCGGATGGAAGAGGACAAGGCATAGGACGCCCGCGCGTGAGCGGGCTTCGCATTGCATTGTTCGCCCAAGGGATATTTGGCGCTTCTCGAAGCGCGAAAATGCCGCAAAACGGCATAACCCTTGAAAGGCTTGAAAGAAAATGACCATTGCTAAAATTGAAGACGCCATAGAAGCCATTTCCCGTGGCGAGATGGTGATTGTGGTTGACGACGAAGACCGCGAAAATGAAGGCGATATCATCGCCGCCTCCGACAGCATCACCTCACAGCAGATTGCCTTCATGATGAACCATGCGCGCGGGCTGATCTGCGTCGCCATGCCGGGCGAGCGTCTCGATGCGCTCGATATTCCGCTGATGGTGTCGCGCAATACCGAATCCCTCAAGACGGCTTTCACCGTCTCGGTGGACTATATTCCGGGCACCACCACCGGCATTTCCGCCGCCGACCGCGCAAAGACCGTGCGTGCGCTGGTATCGGAAGAATCGCGCCCGGAAGATTTCGCCCGCCCCGGCCACATCTTCCCGCTGCGCGCCAACCCGCAGGGCGTTCTCGGCCGCACCGGGCACACCGAAGCAGCTGTGGACCTCTGCCGCCTCGCCGGCAAATATCCCTGCGGCACCATCTGCGAAGTCGCCAATGACGACGGCACCATGGCCCGCCTGCCCCAGCTCGAAGTCTTCGCCGAACGCCACGGCCTGCTGGTCGTGACGATCAAGGACCTTGTTGCTTACCTCAAGGGCGAGGTTGTCGAGGAAGTGGCGCAGAAGCAGGTCGCTTGAGCTGCTGCTCGCGGTGTGAATACAAAAACGCCCGGCGCAAGCCGGGCGTGATGCCTGTGAAACCGTCTGGTCCTCTTCCGTCATGCCGGACTTGTGTGGACGTATTGTGGTTTACTTGATGCATAGGCCGGGATGCGCATCCCGGCCTATGCAGGCAGGCGGCCGTATTTCCGG
>NZ_JBNWBW010000035.1:0-51026 GCF_053522725.1 Agrobacterium sp. 16-172Ci | reverse complement strand
TCCACGGGATCAATGTCCCCAGGGGGGATCGGTCTTCCATCCGCCACCGCACAAGCGACAATAGCACAGCGCGGCGAAATCAAGTTACAAGGGGGCAAGCTCTCCGCATCTCTGTTCCGTAGCCCCCTCATCTGACCCTTCGGGCCATCTTCTCCCCGGCGGGGAGAAGAAATATGCGGCGACTTCCAGCTCAAACGATTATGCGCAAATGCGCAGACCATTCTTCAAAACAATGACATCTGCCCTTCGTCCTTTGCCGGCTTGATCTTCGCCAGCGGCGCGCTTTCCGGCACCGGTTCGATGAGATCCGCGCCGACATTGGCGACCTTGTTGACCTTGTCCGATACCGGGATCATCTCGAAAAAATCATCCTGAACCGGCCGCATCAGATCGGCGACCTCGCGCGGCTCCTGGGTTTTGCAATCCAGCCAGCGGCTGAAATCCTCGGGCGCGATGACAACAGGCATGCGGTCGTGAATACGGCCGATCGCGGCATTGGCGGCGGTGGTGAGGATCGCGCCGGTATCGACCTCCGAGCCATCGGCGGAAGACCAGGTTTCCATGAGACCGGCGAAGGCGACGATGCCGCCGCTTTTCGGGCGGATGAAATAGGGCTGCGGTTTGCCGCCCTCCTCCTTCGGCGGGCGTCGCCATTCGTAAAAGCCGGTTGCCGGAACGAGGACGCGGCGATGGCGCATGGCGGCGCGGAAGGAGGCCTTGCCGATGGCGGTTTCCGACCGCGCATTGATGAGCAGCGGAAAATCCTTCGGATCCTTCACCCAGCCCGGCAGAAAACCCCAGCGGACCAGCACGGCTCGGCGATTGGGCAGGTTGCTGCCGCGCTCCTGCCGCTCCCCCTCCATCACGACCAGAATGGGCTGCGTCGGCGCGATGTTGAAACGGGCGGGAAAATCCTCAAGGCCGATCAGATCGAGATAATCGGCGATCTCCTCCGGCGTCGCCTTCAGCACGAAACGTCCGCACATGCATTTCTCCTCAACCCCTTGGCCCGAACAGGATGATGGCGGTGCCGGCAAGGCAGACGACGCCGCCGGCAATATCCCACCGGTCCGGCGCATGGCCTTCCACGCTCCAGAGCCAGAAGAGCGAAGCGGCAATGTAAATCCCGCCATAGGCGGCATAGGCCCTGCCCGCCGCCTCTGTCGGCACCAACGTCAGAAGCCACGCGAAAGCGGCCAGCGCCACCATGCCGGGCAGCAATATCCACCCGGTCTTGCCGAGTTTCAGCCAGGCCCAGAAGGAAAAGCAGCCGGCAATTTCGGCAAGAGCCGCCAGGACATAGATAAGATAGACCTTCATTCCACCGTCTTTAGCATGCACAATCGCGCCAGTTCCGGACTATAAGCATCGGCACGGAAACCGGAATCAATTTTTCCGAGCCATGTACCACTATAGACAGGCCGGCAACGGCCGAAACAAGCGAAACCATTCATGACTCTCCGTATCAAGCCCCGCCCCGCCTCCTCCGCCATCGTCAGGAACGGCGACCGGCTGCTTCTCGTGCGCCGCATCAACCCGCCTTCGAAGGACATGTTCGCCTTTCCGGGTGGTCGCGGCGAAGACGGCGAAACGCCGGCCGAAACGGCGCTGCGCGAATTGCACGAGGAAACCGGCATCGTGGCGCGCAAGCCGCAGCTTTTCGCGACATACGATCTTCCCTCCCGCGACGCCGAAGGGGTGCTGACGAGCCATTATTTCCTGTCGGTCTTCACCGTGGAAACCGATGCCGATCCGCTCGTGACTGTCGGTGACGATGCGGCGGATGCGGGCTGGTACACATTGGCGGAAATCCGCCTTCTGCCGGCGCCGGAAAGCGTCGTCGAATGCGCCGAGCGCCTGCTTGCATGATTGCCAGCCAGCCAGAATCGCTATTATCTAGGGCCGATCCGCCCGCCGGATGGTCGCGAGCCAACAGTTCACGAGCCAATAGTTCACGAGTATGTGTGGGGCAGAATAGAATTTTGATACGGCCAACCATCTTCCTGTCTCTTTTTCTGACAATGCTTGCCACCGCCGGGCAGCAGGGCATCGCTTATGCGCAGCCTTCAAAACCCGGTTCCGAGGTGCGTCCGGCGGAAGCCGCGCCGCCCAAGCCCGCTCCTTATGACGACAAGCTCGCACGGCTGTCGGAGATACTGGGCGCGGTGCAATATCTCAGAACCCTGTGCCCTTCTTCCGGACCGGAGGACTGGCGCAGATCGATGAGCGATCTTCTGGCTGCAGACACGGCCAACGAACCTGAACGACGTCAGCGCATGACGGCTGCATTCAACCGTGGATACCGCTCCTTTGCGGCCATCCACACCAGTTGCACACGCGCCGCCATCATGGCAGAAGAGAACTACCGTAACGAAGGGGCAACACTCGCGCAGGAAATCGCGTCCCGGTTCGGAAATTAGAGGATTATTAACCTCTTTTCGCCGCAGGCCGTGCCGTTTTGATAAAAGGCTGCTAGTGTTGTTAACAGGGTGGTAAGGACTTGCCCGCCCTGTCGAGGATGAAAGATGCAGACAAGCCGTAACGAAATCGACGATATGATCGTGCATGAAAAGATGCAGGTCGCTCTGGAACACCAGAACGAGGCATGGGCTGACGGCATGGCCGACGGCATCGAGCCGGAGATCATCGCCGATGCCGCCATCGCTCTGGCCATGCGCGAAACCATCCGTATCCATGGCGAGGCCGGCGCTGAAGCAATGCTGGAATCGCTGCGCCAGCGCATGCTTCAGGGCGAATTTTCGCCGCAGCGGGTAATACAGTAAAGCCGGGGTCTATCATGTCTTGCCTGAGCAAGGGGCTTTTGCGCTCTTCCGCCCTGCTGTCCATCCTGCTTGCCCTGACCGCCGGGCCGATTGGCATGCCAGGCCGCGCCTTTGCCCTTTCCGAGCTGAAGCCGGCGCAGAACACCGAAAGCGAGCCTAAGGCTGAGAATGGCGGTGAGCCGCAGCAGGCCCAGCCCGCAGAGCCGGACGAGATCGAAGGCGATTCGGAAGGCATTCCACTGCCCGACCCTCTGGTGGACCGTTCCGCCAACCAGTCGAACCAGCAATCCTCCAAGCCCGACAACACGCCGGAAATGTCCGTTGTGATCGAGCACGACATTTCCAAGGCGCCGGAACCCGTGCGCAAGCTCCGCCAGCAGATCATCGAAGCTGCCGCCTCGGGCGATATCGAAAAGCTGCGGCCCTTCATCGCCGCCGGCCAGAAAGAATTCCGCATCGACGGCAATGACGGCGAAGACCCGATTGCGGCGCTGAAAAGCTATTCCGGCGATCCTGACGGGCTGGAAGTGCTGGCGATCATCATCGACCTGCTGTCGACCGGATATGCCCATATCGATGCCGGCACGCCTGACGAAGCCTATGTTTTCCCCTATTTCGCCGGAAAGCCGCTGAATACGCTGACTGCGCCGGAAAAGGTGGAGCTTCTGCGCATCATCACCGCGGGCGATCTGGCGGACATGCAGGAATATGGCAATTACAGCTTCTACCGGGTCGGCATTTCGCCCGATGGCAAGTGGAAGTTCTTCACCGCCGGCGATTGATCGCATCGCGGTGCTTGCCGTTCTCTGGCAAAAATCCTAACTGTGCGGAATGAGCATTCCGGCAAAGCGCATCGGCTTTTGCCGGAGTTCACAGAGTCTCGACGAACCGAACGGTGACGCCATGCCTTCCGCCCTTCTTGCCGACCGCCGCCTGATCCGGGTTTCCGGCACCGGCGCCGAGGAATTTCTGAACAACCTCATCACCGCAGACGTTGAAAACCTGCCGGAAGGCGAAGCACGGGCCGCAGCCCTTCTTACGCCGCAGGGCAAGATCCTGTTCGATTTCCTGATCTGGCGCGATGGCGGCGATTATCTGATCGAGACGGGCGTCGCCGAACAGGACGCGCTGCTGCGCCGCCTGACCATGTACAAGCTGCGTGCACCGGTCGATCTCAAAGCCGAGACTGTCGAAGGCGTGAGTGTTTTCTGGAACGAGACTGCGCCGACGGCAGGCATTCGGGATGGTCGTTTCGGCAAGGGCGGCATCGATCTTTACCGTATGCCGGGCGCATCCGCATCCGGCGACATCGCGGCCTATGATGCGCTCCGTGTCGAGCATGGGATTGCCCAATCCGGCCGGGACTATGCGTTGCAGGATGCCTTTCCCCATGATGTGCTGATGGATGTGAATGACGGCGTTTCCTTCAAGAAGGGCTGCTTTGTCGGCCAGGAAGTCGTCTCGCGCATGAAACATCGCGGTACGGCAAGACGCCGCGTCGTCACCGTTTCGGCCGAAGGCGCGCTTGCCGCCAGCGGGACGGAGATTACCGCCGATGGAAAACCGGTCGGCACGCTCGGAACCGTTTGCGGCAACAGGGCGCTTGCCATCGTTCGGATCGACCGCATTGCCGATGCGCTCGCATCCGGCACGCCGCTTCTGGCGGAGACTGTTCCCGTGACCGTGGCTCTGCCCGCCTGGAGCGGCCTTTCCTTCCCCGCGGCCGATCCGGCAGCGCGGGCGGAGGACTGAGAGTGGCGCCTGCAAAAAGCCCGCGCGCGTGGCAGCGCATGCTGTCCGGCCGGCGGCTCGATCTGCTCGATCCTTCGCCGCTCGATGTGGAAATCGCCGATATCGCCCACGGTCTTGCCCGTGTGGCCCGCTGGAACGGCCAGACGCGCGGCGACCACGCCTTTTCCGTCGCCCAGCATTGCCTCATCGTCGAGACCATCTTCTGCCGCATGTGCACAGGCGCGACGCCTGACGACATGCAGATGGCGCTTCTGCACGATGCGCCGGAATATGTCATCGGCGACATGATCTCACCCTTCAAATCCGTGGTCGGCGGCGGTTACAAGACCGTGGAAAAAAGGCTTGAAGCCGCCGTGCATCTGCGTTTCGGCCTGCCGCCGCATGCATCGCGCGATTTGAAGGACCGCATCAAGAAGGCCGATACGGTCGCCGCTTTTTTCGAGGCGACGGAGCTTGCCGGTTTTTCCACCGTCGAGGCGCAGAAATTCTTCGGCCTGCCGCGCGGCATTACCCGCGACATGTTCGACATCACGCCCCTGCCCTCAACCGAAGCGCAAAAGCTGTTCATCGAACGTTTCGAGGCGATCGAGGCGCTGCGCGCAGTCAAGACGGGGAGCGCGACATGACGGCCATTGTCGTATCGCCGCTGTCGCGGATCGCGGAGATGGCCGTCAAACACAAGGCCCGCGAAATGGTGACGCTGATCGCCAAAGAGCAGTCCTTTCACCGCCCCGCCGTCATTGCCGCAGACCGGCATCTGACGCTTGCCATGAACGACATCGCATTCAAGGGCACCGCCGATCTCATCGCGCCTGACGATGCACATGTGCTGAAGCTGATCGATTTCGCCCGGCAATGGGACCAGTCAGCACCACTGCTCATCCATTGCTGGATGGGCGTTTCCCGCTCACCCGCCGCCGCCGTCATCGCCGCGCTCAGCCTTTATCCGGACCAGGATGAGATCGAACTTGCGCTGCGCCTGCGCGCCGTCTCGCCCTATGCCACGCCCAATGCCCGCATCATCGCCATCGGCGACCGTCTGCTCGGGCGCGATGGCCGGCTGGTGGCGGCGATCAAAAAAATCGGCAGGGGCGCGGATACGGATGGTAACGTGCCCTTCGTGCTGCCGCTTGGCAACTGAGGTGGTTTTGGCGGAACCCTCACGGCGTCCAGTCGTTACCAACCCTGAAGAGCAATGAAAATCACAGGATAATTCATGGAACAACAGGCAACGGATATCATCGTCGCATCGCAGGCGGCGTTGCAGCAGGCAAGCGCGCTTGCGGTGCAATATTCCTTCTCGGTCGTCGGTGCGCTTCTGCTGCTGATCGTCGGCTGGCTGGCCGCCACTTTCCTGCAGCGCTGGGCTTTTCAGGGCCTGTCGCGCATTCGCGGTTTCGATGCGACACTCGCCGGTTTCTTCGCCGGCGCCATCCGCTATGTGGTTCTCATTCTGGTGCTGGTCATGGTGCTTGGCCAGTTCGGGGTGCAGACGGCCTCCATTCTCGCCGCCCTTGGCGCCGCCGGTCTGGCCATCGGCCTTGCGTTGCAGGGCACGCTGCAGAATATTGCCGCCGGCATCATGCTTCTGGTGCTGCGCCCCTTCCGGGTCGGCGAATATATCGAGACCAGCACGGTCAGCGGCACGGTGATCGAGATCGGGCTGTTTGCGACCGAGCTGAAGACCAGCGACGGACTTTACCGTCTCGCGCCCAACTCCACGCTCTGGAACGTGCCCATCACCAATTACAGCCGCTTTCCCTCGCGCCGTCACGAACTCGGCCTGACGGTCAAGAATGACGAGGATCTGGCGGCCGCACAGGATATGCTGATGAAAGTCGTGCGTTCGGAGAGCCGGGTTTTGCTGGACCCCGCCCCCGTTACTTTCGTCGATTCGGTCAGCGCCGACAGCGCCACCGTCAAATTGCGCTACTGGGTGCGCAGCGACACTTTTTTCGCGACGACCCGCGATGTGACGAAAGCCATGAAACTCGCCTTCGACGAGCGCAAGGCGGAAGTGAGCGCCCAGCCGGCCTGAGACCTCACGTTTTCCTTTTTTCCAAGCGCGGTGGCTACAACAGCCATCGCGCTTTTTCGTTGCGCCACGTAGCAGCGCGCACTTGCATCCCGCGAATGCGGCCTCTATAGGTCGATACGTAATGTTATTACGTAACTATCTTCGTCGATATGAGAGGGCCGAAACAATGCAGAAGATACTCACCCGCGTCACCGGCGCCGTCGCACTAGGTTCCATGCTGCTGGCGGCAACCGCGGCAATGGCTGCCGGTGGCGACAAATCCGCAGCCCACAGCCACGACCATGGGCACGATCACGGCCACCAGATGACCGAAGCTGAAAAGCAGATTTACAAGGGTTATTTCGAGGATGCGCAGGTGAAGGCGCGCACGCTTTCCGACTGGGAAGGCGACTGGCAGTCGGTCTATCCCTATCTGCTGAACGGCTCGCTTGATTCCGTCATGGCCGAAAAGGCGGCGCATGGCGACAAGACGGCGGCGGAGTACCGCGCCTATTACGAGATCGGTTACAAGACCGATGTGAATCGCATCGTCATCAAGAGCGACAGCGTGGCGTTTTATAAGGACGGCAAACCCGCTGAAGGCACCTATGTCAGCGATGGCCATGAAATCCTGACCTACAAGAAGGGCAATCGCGGCGTCCGCTACATCTTCAAGAAAACCGGCGGCGATGAGGCCGCACCGCAATTCATCCAGTTCAGCGACCACTCCATCGCCCCGGTCAAGGCAGGCCATTACCATCTCTACTGGGGCAACGACCGCAAGGCATTGCTGGACGAAGTGACAAATTGGCCGACCTACTACCCGTTCCTGATGGACGGCGGCGATATCGTGGAAGAAATGGCGGCGCATTGACTTCGCACGACATTCCGGCACGGGCATATTCTTCATGCCCGTGCTGCATTCCTTATTGCCCCATAGTGGAGCGATGCGCCCAGCCGGTCATGCGCTTTTCAAGCCAAGCCATGATCGCATACATGACGATGCCTTCCACCGCGAGCATCAGCAGGCCGGCAAAGACGAGCGGCACATTGAACTGGCTTTGCGCCGAACTCATCATGTTGCCGAGGCCGTAATTGGAGGCGACGGTTTCCGACACCACCGAGCCGACGAAAGCGAGCGTGATGGCGATTTTCAGCGAACCGAAGAAATAGGGCATGGAGCGCGGAATGCCGACCTTCAGCATGATGTCCATCTTCTTTGCGCCAAGCGCCCGCAGCACATCTTCCGTTTCCGGCTCTATGGTGGCAAGCCCGGTCGCGACGTTGACGACGATGGGGAAGAAAGAGATCAGGAAGGCGGTCAACACGGCAGGCACCGTGCCGATGCCGAACCAGATGACGAGGATGGGCACCAGCGCCACTTTCGGGATGGCGTTGAAGCCGATCATCAGCGGATAAAGCCCGGCATAAATGGTTTTGGACCAGCCGATGAACAGGCCGATGGCGAGGCCGGCGGCCACCGCAATGGCGAAACCCAGCGTCGTGGTATAAAGCGTCTGCAGCGAATTCTTCCAGATCGGCGACCAATATTGCAAGATGGCCTGTCCGACCCTTACCGGTGACGGCAGAATGGTGGGCGGCATTTTCAGCGCGTAGACCAACAGTTCCCACAACACGAAAAGCGCCAGCGTATAAAGCCAGGGCGCGGCTTTCACCCAGTTGACGCGGGCAATCAGCGGCTTGCGCGGCTCGGCCACAACGGTGCCTTCCATGATCGCGCTCATGCCGCCACCCTCGCCTGCGCGATCTCGCCATGCAGTTCCTGCACCATGTCGTTGAAACCCCTGTCATACATGATATCGAGCTGGCGCGGGCGGGCAAACGGCACGCGGTGTTCCGCCAGCACCCGGCCCGGCCTTGCGCTCATCACGAAAATCTTGTCGGCCAGAAATGTCGCCTCGCGCAGATCATGGGTCACGAGGATGATGGTGACGCGCTGCGCGGCGTGCAGGTCGCGGATGACGCACCATAATTCCTCGCGGGTGAAGGCATCGAGCGCACCGAAAGGCTCGTCCAGCATCAGCAGTTCCGGTTCGTGGATCAAGGCCCGGCAAAGATTGGCGCGCTGCTGCATGCCACCGGAAAGCTGCCACGGATACTTCGAACCGAACCCCTTCAGGCCGACGATTTCCAGAAGGCGCTCGGCTTTCGCGACATACTCCGCCTTGTGGGCGCGCAGGCGTCGACGATGTTTCTCGACGATCTCCAGCGGCAGCAGGATGTTCTCAAGCGTGGTGCGCCACGGCAGCATCGTCGGGTTCTGAAACGCCATGCCGACGATGGAAACCGGCTCCGTGACCTGCCGCCCGGCAACGATGACATTGCCCCTCTGCGGAATGTGCAGCCCTGTCACCAGTTTCATCAGGGTCGACTTGCCGCAGCCGGAGGGTCCGACCACGGCGGCGAATTCACCCTTGTCGACCGTGAGATTCAAGCCGGATACGGCCAGCGTGCCGGCGGAGCCGCCATAGCGCATGTCCACACTGTCTATTTCCACGAGATGTGACATTGCTGTTCCCGTTTTAAGTTGCTGATCGGGCGGTTGAACCCTGCAGCGTTGCGGCTTGTTTCTTCTCCCCGCCGGGGAGAAGGTGGCCCGAAGGGTCGGATGAGGGGGCAGCGCCAGCGATAGACCGAGAGCTTGCCCCCTCATCCCGCTGCCGCGGACTTCTCCCCGGCGGGGAGAAGAAGCATGCCGCACCCGCTCACTTCGTCCATTACGGAAGCATGCGTTCTTCCTTGGCCGGCAGATAGGTCGCGTCGAAGACCTGCTCCGCCTTGACGTTGCCCTTCAGGCCAAGAGAAACTTTCAGCGTCTCGATGGAGGCGGAAAGCCGGGCCGGATCGACGCCGCCCATGCCGTTTTCCACCACATAGGGCGTCTTGATATTCATGCTGTTGGCCATGTTGAGGCGTTCAAGCTCGATGGCGCTGTCGAGCGTCTCGTTGCGCTTGAGCACGGCCGCCACGCCCTCTTCCGGGTTCTTGACGGAATCGGCGAAGCCCTTGGCGAGCGCTTTCAGGAAGCCCTTCACGGCATCCGGGTTTTTCTCTGCGAAATCAGTGTTTACCAGCACCGCATTGCCATAGAGATTCAAGCCGTGCTCGGCCATCAGGATGGTCGAGATATCGTCATCGGCGATGCCCTGTTTCTTGAGGTTGAGGATCACCGAAAAGGCAAAGCCGAAAACGGCGTCGACATCGCCCTTGGCGAGCATTGGTTCACGCACCGGAAAACCGATCGATTCGATCTTTATCTTGCTGTCATCGAGACCTGCTACCTGCTTGAAGGCGGGCCATTGCGCAAACGCGCCATCCGGTGGCGGCGCGCCGAGCTTCTTGCCTTCCAGCGACTTCGGATCGCCGGTGACGCCGAGCGACTTGCGGCCCACCACGGCAAAGGTCGGGCGCTCATAGACCATATAAACGGCCTTGATCTTCTGGCTCGGATCCTCGTCGAGGAACTTCATCACCGAGTTGATGTCGCCGAAGCCCATCTGGTAGGCGCCGGTCGCCACGCGCGGAATGGCTTCCACCGAGCCGTTGCCGCTATCGATGGTGACATCGAGACCTTCAGCCTTGAAGTAACCCTTGTCGAGCGCCAGCAGAAAACCGGCGGCGGGGCCTTCGAACTTCCAGTCGAGCGTGAATTTCACCGGCGTTTCGGCCCGCACCTGGACGACCGGAAGCGAAAAACCAGCGGTTACACCGATGGCGGCAATGGTCAGAGCCCTGGTCAACAACCTGCGCGTTAAAATCATCTATTCCCCCTGATGGTTTTGTTGGATTGGTTGCATAAGACCCAATTCCAGCCCTCAAGGCAAGATAAAATTGCATACAAAATAGCCGTTATTTTGTATGCTTATTTTATATGCACAAACGGGCGCAGGGCAGGCAAAAAGCCGGCATTTTGCCCATCGCGCATGCAACGAAGCGAAAGCGGGATCGTTCACGCAGAGAACACAGCGTTCTCATTTGCCGGGGTTGCGGATCAGCGGCAGCGTGCGGCAAATAGGGCCACGAACAGCAGGCGAAACAGCGGGACGGCAAGATGAATTCTGCACTGGGCATACACCACATCACCATGATTACCCGCAAGGTGCAGGCGAATGTGGATTTTTACGCCGGCTTTCTGGGCCTGAGGCTGGCCAAGCGCACGGCCGGTTTCGAAGACGCCATGCAGCTGCACCTGCTTTATGGCGACGATATCGCCTCGCCCGGCTCGCTTCTCACCTTTCTCGTCTGGGAAGATGGTGGTCAGGGCCGTGTCGGCTATGGCCAGACGCTGGAGATTTCCGTGGCCATCGATCCCGCCGCCATCGGCTTCTGGCTGACGCGGGCGCTGAAATTCGGCATCCGGGCGGAAGGCCCTTCCGATGAGTTCGGCGCTCCGGTCATCCGGCTGAAAGATCCTGACGGCCTGATCGTCAAGCTGGTCGGCACCCACGCCTTTGCCGATGCGACGCCGCATGTGACGGACGATATTTCCGCGGAGGACGCCATTCGCCGAATCTATGGCGCTACGGTGCTGAGCGAAGTGCCGGAAGAAACCGTGGCGTTTCTGGAGAAACATTTCGGTTACCGGCAGGAAAGCCAGGCAGGCGCAATCCGCCGGCTCGTTTCCGAAAGCGGCGACATTATCGATGTGCGCGACGCCACCGGCTTCTGGTCCAGCGCGCCGGGCACCGGCACCGTCGATCATATCGCCTTCCGGGCCAAGGACATGGATGAGCTGAACACGGTTCATACCGGGCTGAAATCGCTGAATTCCAGCACCACCAATGCCCATGACCGCAAATATTTCCACTCGCTCTATGTCCGCGAACCGGGCGGTGTGCTGATCGAAATGGCGACCGACGGGCCGGGCATGACCGTGGACGAACCGTTGGAATCGCTCGGGGAAAAACTGTTTATCCCGCCGCTCTTCATGAAGGACGAGGCGGATGTGCGTGTCGCCCTGCCGCAATTTGCAATGCCGGGCGAGGAGCGCATCGTCTATCGCGACCTGCCCTTCGTGCACCGTTTCTATACGCCCGAGGAGCCGGATGGCAGCACCATCATCCTGCTGCACGGTTCCGGCGGCAGCGAAACGAGCCTGATGCCGCTCGCGCACCGGGCAGCGCCGCGCGCAACGCTTCTCGGCGTTCGCGGCCGCAGCACGGAGGAAGACATCGCCCGCTGGTTCCGCCGCAATCCCGATTTCAGCTTCGACCAGAAGGATATCGTCTCGGAAGCGGAAGCCTTCGCCGCCTTCGTGGAGGGGGCGATACGGTCCTATGGTCTCGACCGTTCGAAACTGCGGTTTATCGGCCATTCCAATGGTGCAAATTTCTACGCGGCCTTTGCAGCACTTTATCCCGAACTTGCCGGAGACGCCCTGCTCTACCGCCCGATGCCGGTTCTGGAAACATGGCCGCAGTCCGATCTTTCCGGCCGCAATGTCATGCTTGTGGCGGGAGAACGCGACAAATATCTCGACAAGGCGCACGAATTGCAGGGCCGGCTGGCGGCGAGCGGAGCAAGAGCTGAGATGGAAACGGTTGAGGACGGGCATGAGCTCGGGCTTGCCGATATCGAAGCGGCGCGGCGCTGGCTGGCGGATGTTTCCTGACACGGCGGGAGGGCGTGTGCCACCCACTCGCCACCCAGCCATTCATCAACCGGGCCTTGCATAAATTCACCAAAAGGGCTTTAAAAACAGCTTCGTAATTGGAGAGTCCGTTTGGAAATCCCGCTGTTTATCCTCGCCCTCGTCGCGGCCTTCATCTACACGCTGGTCGCGAGCATCCGCAACTCAAGTCGAATCAAGTCGCTGGAACGGGAAGTTCTCAGTCTCAAGCGGCTGATGGCTGCGGGCGTGACGTCTCCTGCGGCGGCGCAGGCGGAGAGCGCGGAAACCACGGCAAAACCGGATTTCGAGGCGGAAGAGAAAAGCAGGGCGACTGCGGAAGACGCCTCCGAACCCCAGGAAGCCGCCGCCATCGCGCAGGCGGAAGACCCCGTCAGCGAGGAAGCACCTTCCGCTCCTGCGAGCGATACGGCATCCGCTCCGGCGACGAAGGAAAGCTTCGAAAGCCTGCTCGGCGCGCGCTGGGCCGTCTGGGCAGGCGGGCTGGCGCTGGCGCTCGGCGGTATTTTCCTCGTCAAATATTCGATCGAATCGGGGCTACTCAGCCCGGCGGTCAGGCTGTCGCTCGCCGCTATTTTCGGCCTCCTCCTCGGGCTTGCCGGTGAGGCTGTCCGCCGCAAGGCGGTGCCGGGCATCGCTGCCACCTATTCCAACGCCATGATACCGGGCGTGCTGACGGCGGCCGGCGCCTTGACGCTGTTCGGCGTCGTCTACGCGGCCTATGGCATTTACGGCTATATCGGCCCCGGCATGGCTTTTGGCCTGCTTGGGCTCGTCGCCTTCGCGACCATCGGGCTTTCGCTGCTGCACGGGCAGGCGCTGGCCGGCCTCGGCCTTCTCGGTTCGATGCTGACGCCGGCGCTGATTTCTACCGAAACGCCGAATATCTGGGCGCTCTTCCTGTTCCTCACCATCTCCTGGCTGGCAACAGCGGCCGCGGCGCGCAGGCAGGGCTGGACCGTGGTTCCCTCTCTCGCCAATGCCGGCCTCGGCTTCTGGGCGCTCGGCTATATCGGCTTTTCCGAAACGATCAGCGCCGAACCGCCAACGCTTGCCCTGCTCGTCATGCTGGCGGGAACCATATTGCTCTGGCCGGGCAAGGCATTCGACACGCCGCCTGCCGAGGCCGGCGAAACCGCCGCTCCCGAGCGGCGCGCCATCCGCGCCCTGCGCCTTCTGCTGCGCCCGTCGCTCGCTCTCAATCTCACCGTGTCGATGGCCGTGATCCTGCCGGCCATGGGTTTCCTGTTTGCCGATGGCGGTATCGACACCCATCCGGCACTCATCGTTTCAGCGCTCATCGCCGCCCTTGCGGCCCTTGGCGCCGCCCGCCACTATGCGGTATGGCCCGCCATTATCGCAGCGCTCGGCGCGCAGGCTGCCGTGTCGCTGATGTCGCGGCAGGGCATCGACTTCATCGGCCATATCAACGATACGTCCGTGTCCCTTCCGCCCGTATCGGTCGGCTACACGGCGGAAATCGCCATGGCGCTCGGCCTCGGGGCTGTCTTCGTGCTCTGCGCCTTCTCTTTCCTGAAACGTAAAGGCGCTGAAGATGCGGATTTCGCCCAGCTCTGGGCCGGTATCGCAGCACTTTTCCCCGTCTGGCTCGCCACCTCAAGCTTTGTCGAATACGGCAATCTCGGCCGTGACTGGCTGCACGCCGCCTATGGCCTCGGCCTTGGACTGGTGTTGCTTGCGGGCGCCGAGTGGCTGCACCGGCAGAACGACGAGGCCTATCGCAAGCCGCTGAACATCCTCGTGCTCGGCTCCTTCGCCGCCTTTGCGCTTGGCCTGCACACGCTGACGGAGGGGCTTGCGACGACCGTGCTGCTCTCCGTCATCGGTTTCATTTATGTGCTCGCGACACGTTACCGCAACTGGGATGTGCTGCCCTGGGTGATGGCCGTGGCGAGCGTTGCCGTTCTCGGCCGTATCGCCTGGGAACCCACCATTGTCGGGCCGCAGAACCTCGGCACCACGCCGGTCTTCAACGCGCTTCTGCCGGGTTACGGCATTCCCGCACTGCTGGCCGTCGCCTCGGCATGGCTGCTGCGCGACTGGCCGGGGGTCAGGGCGAAGAACTTCCTGCAGGCAATTGCCAGCGTCATGGGCCTTCTCGCCGTCGCCATCCTCATCCGCCACGCGATGAATGGCGGCACGCTGGATGACAGCGTGCCGACGCTTGGCGAACAGTCGATCTACACGCTGCTGACCATCGGCTTCTCGGGCGTCTTGATGACGCTGGACCTGAAGAGCCCCAGCCCCGTCTTCCGCTACGGCTCGATGATTGCCGGCGTGATTGCCGTCATCAATGTGCTGACGATGCATTTCTTCACGCTCAACCCCTATTTCACCGGCGAAAATACCGGCAGCATTCCGTTCCTCAACCTGCTGCTGATCGGCTACCTGTTGCCGGCGCTCGCCTATGGCGGCCTGGCCTATTATGCGCGCGGAAAACGTCCGCCGCCCTATGTCAGCATGCTGGCGGTGGCGGGCGCCGCACTCGGCTTTGCCTGGGCCACGCTTTCGGTGCGCCGTTTCTGGCAGGGTGAGAACATTGCCGACTGGAAGGGTTTCCTGCAGGGCGAGACCTATAGCTATTCGGTGGTCTGGCTGCTGATCGGCGTGTTGCTGCTCGTGCTCGGCTCGCGCTTCAATGCCCGCAGCCTGCGTCTTGCATCCGCCGCCTTCGTGCTGATCTCGGTTGCCAAGGCGTTCCTGATCGACATGAGCAACCTCGAAGGCGTGCTGAGAGCGCTGTCCTTCATCGGTCTTGGCGCAGTGCTGATCGGCATCGGCCTGTTCTACCAGAAAATCCTCACCCGGAAGCCGCAGGCATGATCGCGGCCGATGCTTTCGCGCCCTATGCGGCGCTTGCGCAGGACCTGATACCGCACGCCGCCGGTACGGGCGACGGCTCGCATGATCTTGCCCATATTCACCGCGTCTTCCGCAACGCCATGCGCATCCATGCGGGCGAAGGCGGCGATGGCACCGTGCTGGCCGCCAGCGTGCTGTTGCATGATTGCGTGGCGGTGGAGAAGAACTCGCCGCTCCGCGCGCAGGCCTCACGGCTGGCGGCGGAAAAAGCCTCGGGCATTCTTGAAGCCCTTGGCTGGCGACGCAGCGATATCGACGCCGCCGCCCATGCCATCACCACCCACAGCTTTTCAGCCAATATAGAGCCGCAGACGCTGGAGGCGAAAATCCTTCAGGACGCCGACCGGCTGGACGCCATCGGCATGGTGGGGGCGGCGCGCTGCTTTTATATTGCCGGACGAATGGGTTCGGCTCTTTACGACCCGGTCGACCCGCTGGCGAAGGAGCGGCCGCTTGACGACCGCGCCTTTGCCATCGACCATTTCGAAACCAAGCTGTTCAAGCTGGCCGACGGCTTTCGCACCGAGACGGGCCGGCAGATGGCCAAGGCCCGCCATGAGCGGCTGAAACAGGTGCTGGACCTGTTTCTCGACGAAATTTGAGGAGACCCGAGATGCGTGTGACCGAGCTAAACATCTATCCTCTGAAAAGCGCGCGCGGCATTCCCCTCTCCGAAAGCACTGTTTCGGCAGAAGGCCTGCCGGGCGACCGCCGCGCCATGCTCATCGACCCCAACGGCCATTTCATCACCCAGCGCGAATTGCCGGCAATTGCCACGGTTCTGGCCCGGCACAAGGATGGCGGCATGGTGCTTTCGCGGGAAGCGAATGGCGAGGTTCTCGCAAGACCTTCCGGAGAGCGCATGGATGTAGCGGTGTGGAAATCGATCGTCAGCGCCAATATCGCCGATCGCGAGACCAACGAGGCGCTCTCGGCATGGCTGGAGCGCGAGGTGAAGCTGGTGTTCTTCGACGACGCCTCGAAACGCATTGCAAGCCTGGAATGGACCGGCAACGAAACGCCCGTCACCTTTGCGGACGGTTACCAGATCCTCGTCACCACCACCGCCTCGCTTGCCGCGCTGAACGACAATATGCGCGCCAATGGCGAGGACGCGGTCGGCATGGAACGCTTCCGGCCCAATATCGTGCTTGATACGGACGAGCCATGGGCCGAGGACCGCTGGGCGGCCATCGAGATCGGCGGCATTCGCTTCGATCTGGTCAAACCCTGCGCCCGCTGCATCATGACCACACAGGACCAGACGACCGGCTCCCGCGATGTGCCCTCCCCCATGAAAGCCATGGGCCGCATCCGCATGTCCGGCGACCGGCGCGTGCCCGGCCCGCTGTTCGGCTGGAACGTGACGCCGCGTGGCGAAGGCAGGCTGTCGGTTGGCGATGTGGCGAAGGTGATCGAGGAAAGGCCGGAAGGCTGGGCGATCAAGCGGCGTTAGTCGGAGGCCGTAGTTTTAAGTTGATTTTCGAATAACAAAAATCAATCATGGGTTTATTTTCAGGAGATGTTCCATGGTCGATTTTTTCAATGTCATTTCAAATAATCATATATCCGTCGTAGCAACGATAGGCATATTGATGTGCGTGTCGGGTTTGCTTCTGTGCTTCTTTTCCGTTGGCAAAACACATGGGCTCCTGCTTGCTCTTGTCGGCGCCGTTTTTACCGCTCTGCCCTTCATCACCAGCATGAAGGTCAATAGGGACGGATTGGAGATTTTGACCAATAGCCAGAAGGCCAATATTGAACTGGCGACGACCGTCGCTAAGCAAACGCAAGCCATCGAGGAAGTGAAACAGGGGCTGGCGGCACTCAACACCGTGGTGCAAACATTTGCCAGCACGCCTGCCGCCGGGTCGGATAATTCCTTTACGCCAAAGATAAATTGGCTTCAAATCCAGAAGAATCTGAGCTCATCGATAGACAAATCAGACTCGCTCCTGGGCGATATTCAGCAGCGGCAGCAGAGCGTTGAGGATATTCTCGGCAAAAACGAGGCTTTGATAGGCAAGATGCGCTGACAGCGTCTTATCAATCCCATGAATAGTGGCCGTCAAGAAAAGTCGCTAGTGGGACCGGCTGACAAAAGATAATATTCATCCCATCGTAGCGGAATCTGCGGCAAGCCATGTCCCTATTTTTTTGGGACGCGGCGCCGCGATGGGGGAATATTCATGTCGCAAGCCACACGCCAGACCATGCCCTGGCTGATTATCGCCGCCGGGTCGCTGATCGCGGTCATGACCTTCGGCCCCCGTTCCGCCATGGGCTTTTTCCAGCTGCCGATGCTCGCCGATACCGGGTGGGACCGTTCCACCTTCGGTCTCGCCATGGCCCTGCAGAACCTCTTCTGGGGGCTCGGTCAGCCCTTCTTTGGCGCCATCGCCGATAAATACGGCACTGGCCGCGTGCTGGTGCTTTCCGGCCTGCTTTATGCCGCCGGCCTCATCTGCATGTCCTTCGGCATCTCGCCCTTCTGGCTGCATTTCGGCGGCGGCGTTCTCGTCGGGCTCGGCATTGCCGCCGGCTCCTTCAGCGTCATCCTTTCGGCCTTTGCGCGCCATGTCACGCCGCAGCAGCGTTCGCTCGCCTTCGGCATCGGCACCGCGGCGGGCTCAGCCGGCATGTTCCTGTTCGCGCCGATCAGCCAGGGCCTGATTTCCACCTATGGCTGGTCGGACAGCCTCGTCTGGCTTGCCGCGATGATGATGCTCGTGCCGCTGCTCGCCTTTCCGATGCGTGGCAATTCCTCTTCCGGCAGCCAGTCGCAGGCGCAGTTCCAGCAGACGGCGGGCGAAGCGCTGAAAGAAGCGCTCGGCCATAAAAGCTACCTGCTTTTGACCACGGGCTTTTTCGTCTGCGGTTTTCAGGTGGCCTTCATCACCGCGCATTTCCCGGCCTATCTCGGCGATATTGGCATCGAACCGCGCTACGCCGTCATCGCCATGGCGCTGATCGGCTTCTTCAACATCATCGGGTCGCTTGCCGCCGGCGTCATCGCCCAGCGTTATTCGAAACCCTATCTGCTGGCCTATATCTATATCGCCCGTTCGGTTGCCGTCACCGCTTTCCTGCTCCTGCCGCAATCGCCGCTTTCAGTCATCATCTTTGCGGCCGTCATGGGCATTCTCTGGCTTTCCACCGTGCCGCCGACCAATGCGCTGGTGGCGATCATGTTCGGCACGCGCCATCTCGGCATGCTCGGCGGCGTCGTGTTCCTGTCGCACCAGATCGGCTCGTTCCTCGGCGTCTGGCTCGGCGGTTTCCTTTACGACAGGCTGGGTTCTTATGATCTCGTCTGGTGGCTGGGCGTCGGCATGGGGATTTTCGCGGCCATCGTGCATTGGCCCATTCAGGAGCGACCGGCTCCGAGGCCTGCAATGGCCTAGTCAGACGGCCTTATCGAGGGCGGGCGACATCGCCCTGCCCTCCTTCGCCCTGCGCTCAAGCGCCTTCAGCGCCGCCTGCACGAAACCGTCGCGGGCGGCGTTTTCGTTGAGGCCACGCGGATCGTAGACATGCCGGTTGAGGAAATGAGCGGTGAGGCGGAAAGCAGCCGCAAGGCTGTCAGGATCGGCGGCCTTCGACTGGCCTTCGCTTAAGAAAGCCGGAAGCGACAGCATCCGCTCCGCATAGGGCGCACCTGCCGTGCGGCAAACCGCCCTGCCCGTTTTCGGCGATACATAGATGAGGTCGGTGCGCAGCCCCGTCGCCGCGCATTCGGTGAGATCGAGCCCGAAACCGAGTTCGTTCAGCACCGCCAGTTCGAAGCGCACGAACAATTCCCCGGCATCGACGGGGTCATGCAGATTGTCGAGAATGATATCCAGCGCCTGATAGAGATGCGGGTGCGGATCGCGCTCCGGCAGAAGCCTGAGCAACGCGCCCATGGCCTGCACACCATAAACGGCGGTCGCTGTTTCCATCAACTGCGCAGCGCGCAGTTGCAGCGGCTCGATGCGGAATTCACCCAGATGATCGTGGAGGCGCGCCCGCCAGATGACATCCACCCGGTTGCCCGCCTGTAGCACAGGCTGCATGCTGCGGGAACGGCCGGAACGCACCAGCCCCAGATGGCGGCCACGCGAAGGGGTCATCACCTCGGCGATGACACTCGTCTCGCCGTGGCGTTTGACGCCGAGAATGATTGCCTCTTCCTGCCACTGCATGAAACGCGTCCGAATTTCGATTCAGGAGTTCGATTCAGGCCCGATCATACCCGATCTGGCGGCAAAACGTTATTCTTTTACGGCACCGTCAACCACGCCGACGAGGTTGAGAACGAAATCGATAATTTCGTTTTCCCCGAAGGGTTTGCCGAGCAACGGCGCGTGCGTGAGATCTTCCGGAAAACCCGTCGTGTCACCATAACCGCTGACGAAACCGAAGGGAATGCCCGCATCGCGCAGCCCGCGCGCGAAATCGTAGCTCTTGCCGTCGGTGAGGCTGACATCGAGAAGCACGCAATCGGCGCCATCCTCTTCGACAGCCTGCCTCGCCTGCGCAAGCGTGGTGGCGATGGCGACGGATTCCACCCCCATGGACTGGAGAACCGCTTCGACATCGAGCGCCACCAGATATTCATCCTCAACGATGATAACCCGTTGTGGCACCATATGTTTTCTTCTTCCCAAAAAGAGGACCGCACGGCTCGAAGCTGCGGTCTCCGACATGATTCTCCCGTCAGATAACACGACAGGAGTCGCAAATTGCGGCTGCGCCGTCATTTAAAAAAGACATGTCAAAGGAAGATCAGATGAAGGGCCTCTGCCGCTTTTCATCGCTTTCCCAACCCGCCACGTTGGTCAAGCCGGCATCGTCCAGCACCAGACAGCCCTTGTCCGTCCAGCGGATGAGACCGCGATCGACGAGCTTTCTCAAGGTCTTGTTGGTGTGAACGATGGACAGGCCAAGCGTATCGGCAACGTGTTGCTGGGTGACCGGGATCGGTGTTTCGCCGGGGATGAGGTTGACCGCTTTCGCCTTGCGATAAAGAAACGCGATCAGATAGGCGGCGCGTTCCAGCGCGGTGCGGCGGCCGATACTGAGGAGATGGTTGTCCAGCATGCGTTCCTCGCTCGCCGCGATCCAGGTGAGGTCATAGGCAAGCGTTGGGTGATCGGTGAAGAGATTGTTGAGGCGGGATCGCTCGAAGACGCAGAGCGTCACCGGCGACAGCGCCTCCACCGAATGCTGCATTTCCCCCATCACCGTGCCCTGAAGACCGACGAGATCGCCGGGCATGACATAGTTGAGGATTTGCCGCCGACCGTCCTCAAGCGTCTTGTAACGGAAAGCCCAGCCCTGCAGAACGGTGTAAAGATGGGCGCTGTGCGAGCCTTCCATCAGGATGACGGAGCCGCTTTCCACCGCAAGTTCCCCCGTCTTGAAACGCGAGACGAAATCCAATTCGGAAGAGGAAAAATCCCGGAAATGCGGCAGGTCGCGCAGGGGACATTGCTGGCACGGAGTGGTGGAAATTCCGTTCGGTTTTTTTGGCGACATGAATATCCATCATCGAAAAAGGTTGCGCCCAATTGTTTTGGAACAACCCGCCCGAAGGTATTCGGTTCCCGATGGTGAGTGAAGATATTCAGTTCGTTCCGGGATTGCGTCGCGCCCCGTCTCGAACACAAAAAAGCGAAGGGCTTGGGCAATCTCGACGTTCGCGTTGGTTCGCGACATTTCCCGCCCGTCATTCCGGCCTTGAGCCGGAATCCAGTCGACGCGCGTCGGCGCGGCGAGAGGCCCTCTTTTCAGCCCAAGGACTTGGGCTGGCTGGATTCCGGCTCAAGGCCGGAATGACGGAAGCGGGTGTGGTTTCGCGCCGCGCATATCGTGCCTGCGCGTTACCCCCGCGGGAACTCCAGTCCCATTTCACGGAAGCGCTCGGGGTCGTCGCCCCAGTTCTCGCGCACCTTGACGAACAGGAAGAGATGCACCGGCTGCTCTAGGATTTCCGACAGCTCCTTGCGCGAGGCGGTGGAGATGGCCTTGATCGCATCGCCGTTCTTGCCGAGCGCAATCTTTTTCTGGCTGTCGCGCTCGACATAGATCACCTGCTCGATGCGCACGGAGCCATCCTTGCGTTCTTCCCATTTTTCGGTCTCGACATGCGAGGCGTAGGGAAGCTCCTGATGCAGGCGCAGGAACAGTTTTTCGCGGGTGATTTCGGCTGCGAGCTGGCGCATCGGCAGATCGGAAATCTGGTCTTCCGGATAATACCACGGGCCTTCCGGCAGTTCGGCGGCCAGATAGTTCATCAGGTCGTCGCAGCCCGAACCGTTGGTCGCCGAGATCATGAAGGTGCGGTCGAAAGCGACCGTCTCGTTGGCGGCGGCGGCGAGTTTCAGAAGGTCTTCGCGCTTCACCTGGTCGATCTTGTTGAGGCAGAGGATCTTCTTCTGCGGGACATCCTTCAGACCTTCGAGGATGGTTTCCGCATCGCCCTTCAGGCCACGTTCGCTGTCGATCAGCAGCAGGATGAGATCGGCATCCTTCGCGCCGCCCCAGGCGGAGGTGACCATGGCGCGGTCCAGCCGGCGGCGCGGCTTGAAGATGCCGGGCGTGTCCATGAAAACGATCTGGGCGTTATCGTGAATGGCGATGCCGCGCATCACGGCGCGCGTCGTCTGCACCTTGTGGCTGACGATCGAAACCTTGGCGCCCACCAGACGGTTCACCAGCGTCGACTTGCCGGCATTTGTGGGGCCGATGAGGGCCACGAAGCCGGAGCGGGTCGGAAGGGCTGCATCTTCGCCAGTCATGGCGGGGTTTTCGTGATCGGTCATGATATCCATTCAAGGTCAGAGGTATTCAACATGCGGAAAAAGGGCCCGTCATGCGCTCGATGTTCAGCACCCGGTTCGCCGGGCGCTCAGTTCCGGGTGGAGGTCTTCTGCCAGACGCCTTCGCGTTCCAGCAATCTTGTTGCCGCCACCTGCTCGGCCGCGCGCTTGGAGCGCTCGACACCGGTTTCCGGCTTCACGCCGGGAATTTCGACAGTCACCGTAAAGCGGGGATCGTGATCCGGTCCGGAGCGATCGTCAACCCGGTAAGAGGGCGTCACCGCAAATCTGGCATGCGCCCATTCCTGCAACTCGGTCTTGGCGTCGCGCCGCCCGGCATCCACGCTGGTTGCGCGGCCCTGCCAGTATTTCAGAATGAATTTGCGCGATGCTTCCAGCCCGCCATCCAGATAGATGGTGGCGATCAGGCTTTCGACGACATCGGCGCGCACGTTCAGCATCGCCTTGCCGGTCAGCTTCTTCACATCCGAGCCGGTGCGGATGAAATTATGCAGGCCCATCTCGTCACCGATCGCGGCACAGGATTCGGCGCTGACGAGCTGGTTCAGACGGACCGAAAGCTCGCCTTCGGTGGCGTTGCGGAAGGTAGAGAACAGCAATTCGGCAACGCAGAGACCGAGAACACGGTCGCCTAGAAATTCCAGCCGCTCGTAATTGCCGGCCGCCGCCGAGCGGGCACTGGCATGGGTCAAGGCCCGGTCGAGCCGGACCTTTTCCTTAAATTCATATCCGATCAACGCTTCCAGACGGGAAATCTCGTCCGCCGAAAGCGGCTTGGTCTTGCTCATTCCACAACCTTGAAGAGGCGGTCCCAACGCATATTGGCCGGCCATTCCCAAATGCGGCTGAACGGCGTGTCATTGCCCAGCGAGAAGAAGATGACGCTGGCGCGGCCGATCAGGTTTTCTTCCGGCACGAAACCGACATCGAAGCGGCTGTCGAGCGAATTGTCGCGATTGTCGCCCATCATAAAATAATGGCCTTCCGGCACCACGAATTCACGCGTGTTGTCGCCACGCGAATCAGGCGACTGGTCGAGCGTGTCGTAGGTAACGCCATTATCAAGCGTTTCGCGGAAGACAGGCACATTGGCGCCCGGATCGGCGCGGTAATCGGAAGTGAAGGTGCCGTCGGGCTGCTTGGGAACCGGCTGGCCGTTGATGAACAGCACGCCGTTCGTCACCTGGATGCGATCACCCGGCAGGCCGACGAGACGCTTGATATAATCGACTTCAGGATTGGGCGGCAGGCGGAAGACCACGACATCGCCGCGCTTCGGCTTGCTGAATTCCAGAATGCGGCCCGAAAACAGGTTCGGCGAGAAAGGCAGCGAATATTTCGAATAGCCGTAGGAGAACTTGTTGACGAAAAGATAGTCGCCAACCAGAAGCGTCGGCATCATCGAGCCGGACGGAATCGTGAAGGGCTGAAACAGCACGGTGCGGATGACCATGGCCAGCAGCAGCGCCTGAATAATGACCTTGACGTTCTCCCAGAGGGCGTTCTGCTTCTTTTCAGCTTTTTCCGACACTTAAAGACCTGCCTGATTGTTTCCCGGCTTCTTCGGTTTCACGAAGGCCGCCGGGCCGTTGTTTTATCGCATATGCGGCGGGCAAGCGGTTTTTACGCAGCCGGCAACGCTTTCATATTTCTGCGACTTCTCTAGAACCTTTCCAGCCCGAAGGGAAGCGCTTCTGTGACACGTCCGCAAATAGGACGCCAATGCGGCCTCACCGGGTCTTACCCGTTCAAGGGAAGCGCCTCGATAATCACAAATGCCTGAGCGTAAGGAAAATCGTCCGTGATCGTCAGGTGAATATTGGCGCGGTGGCCGGCGGGCAGCAGCGCCGCCAGCCTTTCCCCTGCCCCATTGGTCAACACCATGGTCGGCTTGCCGCCCGGCAGATTGACGACGCCCATATCCTTCCAGAAAACGCCGTTCGCAAGGCCTGTTCCCAGCGCCTTGGAACAGGCTTCCTTGGCGGCGAAACGTTTGGCATAGGAAGCGGCGCGGTTCTTGCGGCCATCGGATTTGGCGCGCTCGATATCGGTGAAACAGCGATGGGTGAAGCGCTCGCCGAAACGTTCGATCGACTTTTCAACGCGGCGAATATCGATCAGGTCGCTGCCCAATCCAATGATCATTTCAACATCTCCAGAGAAGCATTCTTGTTGGCGGCGCGATGCGCGAGGTTTTCCATCTTGCGGCGCTGGAAACCGCTGATGAGACCATAAACCGCGATATAGGCGATGATTGCGCTGATAACGGCAGGAAGCAGCGCACCGATGGTCATGGGTTCCAGCACCGGCGTCCATATCTGCCGGAATTCGAGATGGCTGAATAGCGCCACGAAATCCACATGCGCAGCGCTTTCCGTCTTCTGCCGGCCGAGGATGAGGTGCCCCAGCTCCCAGGTAGATGCCCAGATGAAGGGAAATGTCAGCGGATTGGCGAAGGTGGTGCCGAGCGCCGCCGCCACGAGATTGACGCGCATGAGAAAACCCAGCGCCATGGCGATGATGATGTGAACGCCGAGAAACGGTGTCCACGCCACGCCGACACCGAGAGCGACACCGGCGGCAACCGAATGCGGAGAGGCGGAAAGCCGCAGAAGGCGCAGCTTCATATAGCGCAACGAACGGGAAAAACCCGTACGCGGCCAGAAGAGGTCGCGAATCTTCTCTGAAAAACCAACGGGTTCACGGCGGCGAAACGGCATGGGGGCAGTCTATTTCATCGCCCCGGCCGCGCCAAGAGCATCATAGATGACGCAGGGATTCTTTTGCAGGTGTATTCTCCGCGTCCGTCATTCCGGCCTTGGGCCGGAATCCAGCCGACGTGCGTCTGCGCGGCGAGAAGACTCTTTCCAGCCCAAGGACTTGGGCTGGCTGGATGCCGGATCAAGTCCGGCACGACGGACGCGGGATGTCACGAATAAAGTGAATATCGAGCCTTCGATATCAGTCCCAATTTAGTGTCGTCTATTGTGACAGGGGACTGAACCGGGATTTTTCGCGACGTATTTGTCAACCAGTTTGGGACAACCGCTTGAAGCGCGCATTCAAAAAGTTTTGCAGGATACAGGGGCGAGCGTGCCAACAACGGCCATGCACCCTCCGAGTCTCATACGCATGGCGATGGGCTGCCATGCGCTGAGCGCATTACCGGCGGAACAGGCCGCGGTCGATTTCGCGCTGGCGGAACTCGAGGTCGACATTCGATACCGAGCCGCTGAGATATTCGAATTCGCGTTCCTGGGTGGTCTTGCCACGAACGGCACGGGCGATCTTGCGAAGCGGAGTAAACATGATTTTCGGTCCTTTCGGTTTGGAACTGGCGTTTCTCATCGGTGTTCATCCACCGGCACGCCGCGTTTCCTTCTCTTCAATTTCTAAGAAGAAAATAGTCACAAACCGCCTCCACCACCAGAGACAGGAAAAGGCCGCTGCCATGCGCTCAATGCATAACAGCGGCCTTTTAGTATTTGCAAAGGATCAAAAATGCCTCAATCGAAGGCACGCGTCACGGTCGAGACGCAATCGAGATCCTTGAGCTGCGACAGAAGCTGGTTCAGCTGCCTGAGATCCCAGACTTCGACATCCAGCGCCAACTCGGAGAAATCCGTGCCGATGCGGACCATGTTGAGGCCGCGAATATTGACGTCCAGCGTGGCGATGGACTGCGCCACCGAGGCGAGCGTGCCCGGCTCGTTCAGCGCATTGATCATCACCCGCGCCATGAAACGCGACTTGTTCGCCTCATCAAGATCCCAGCGCACATCGATCCAGCGCTCCGGCTCGTCGTCGAAGCGTTGCAGCGCCGGCGCCTGAATCGGATAGATGGTGATGCCCTTGCCTTTTTCCATGATGCCGACGATGCGGTCACCCGGAACGGCGCCGGCAGCACCGAAATGCACGTCGACATTGCCGGAGAGACCACGGATGGGCAGCGGGTCCGGTCCATCCAGCATCTCGGCCGCGCCATCGTCCTCAAGCACCGAGCGCGACTTGCCGGGGATCTTAAAGACCATGCCGGAGGCGCTGCGCATGTTGAACCAGCCATCGTCGCCGGTCATCTTCACCGTGACGCGCTCGTCCTGATAATCCGGGAACACCGCGCGCAGGACATCGAGCGAGGAAACCTCGCCACGGCCGACGGCGGCGATGGCATCTTCCACGTCCTTCTGCGCCAGACGATGCAGCACGGGCTTTAGCGCTTCACGGGAGAAGGCCTTGCCGGCGCGCTCGAAGGTGCGCTCGAGAATGCGATAACCGAGGCCGGAATATTGCTTGCGGATGGCCATGCGGGTGGCGCGGCGGATGGCAGAGCGGGCCTTGCCCGTCACCACCACCTCTTCCCATGCGGCGGGCGGCACCTGCACGCCGGAGCGGATGATCTCCACCTCGTCGCCGTTATTCAGGCGAGTGACGAGCGGCATGATCCGGCCGTTGATCTTCGCGCCAACCGTGGTGTCGCCGATATTGGTGTGCACGGCATAGGCGAAATCGATGGGGGTGGCGCCACGCGGCAGGGCGATCAGCTTGCCCTTCGGCGTGAAGCAGAACACCTGGTCCTGGAACAGTTCGAGCTTGGTGTGCTCGAGGAATTCTTCCGGGCTGTCGCCTTCTGCCAGCGATTCGATGGTATGGCGCAGCCAGGAATAGGCGTTGCTCTCCGGCGAGAGCAGATCGCCCTCCCCGTTTTCGCCATCCTTGTAAAGCGCATGGGCGGCGATGCCGAATTCGGCGATCTCGTGCATGCGCTTGGTGCGGATCTGCAGCTCGATACGCTGGCGCGACGGGCCGACGATGGTGGTGTGGATGGAGCGATAATCGTTCTGCTTAGGTGTCGAGATATAATCCTTGAAGCGGCCCGGCACGACGCGCCAGCGCGTATGCACGACACCCAGCGCCCGGTAGCAGGATGGAATATCGTCCACCAGAATGCGGAAACCGTAGACATCGGAAAGCTGCTCGAAGGAAAGCGACTTCGACTGCATCTTGCGGAACACCGAATAGGGTTTCTTCTGCCGCCCTTTGACATTGGCGCCGACCAGACCATTCGCCACGAGAAGCTCGCGCAGCTCGTCCTCGATCTTTTTGATCAGCCCTTCATTGCGCGTTTCCAGTTCCTGCAGGCGGTTCGTCACCGTGCCATAGGCTTCCGGGTTGAGATATCGGAAGGACAGGTCCTCCAGCTCGTCGCGCATATCCTGCATACCCATGCGGCCGGCGAGCGGCGCATAGATTTCCATGGTTTCTTCGGAAATGCGGCTGCGCTTGTCGGCCGGCATATATTCCATGGTGCGCATATTGTGCAGACGGTCGGCGAGCTTCACCAGGAGAACGCGCACGTCGTCGGAAATCGCAAGCAGCAGCTTGCGCAGGTTTTCCGCCTGCTTGGCCTTGCGGGTAACGAGATCGAGCTTCTTGAGCTTGGTCAGCCCCTCCACCAGCCGGCCGATATCTTCGCCGAACAACTCGTCGATTTCGGCGCGGGTGGCGGTGGTGTCCTCGATCGTATCGTGCAGCAACGCCACCGCGATGGTCGATTCGTCGAGATGCATTTCGGTGAGGATCGCGGCAACTTCCAGCGGATGCGAAATATAGGGGTCGCCATTGGCCCGCTTCTGCTGGCCGTGTTTCTGCATGGCGTAAACATAGGCCTTGTTCAGCAGGGCCTCATTCGCATCCGGTTTATATTTTTGAACCCGCTCGACGAGTTCGTATTGCCGCATCATGCGATATTCCACAAAAAGAAAGCGCGCCAACCTGAGGGTCGGCGCACAATGCTGCATCAATAGGGATCAGATTATGACGGCAACTATTGACAGACGGTAACCGCCGCCTGCCAAAGGCATCATAAAATCCTATCAATAGTCGTCATTTTTTTCCGGCGGCACAAGGCCTTCGATGCCGGCCAGCAGTTCTTCTTCCGACATCTGGTCGAAGGTAACGGTTTCCGGCTGATCGTCTTCTTCGCTGTCGGCAGCGGCGGCGGCGAGCGTGACCGGATCGGGCTCGGGCTCGTCCACTTCCACGTGCTTCTGCAGCGAGTGGATCAGGTCTTCCTTCAGATCGTCGGGAGACAGCGTCTCATCGGCGATTTCGCGCAGCGCCACAACCGGGTTCTTGTCGTTGTCGCGGTCAACCGTGATGGAGGACCCTTGAGAAATCTGGCGCGCACGGTGGCTGGCGAGAAGCACCAGCTCGAAACGGTTGTCTACTTTATCAATGCAATCTTCAACTGTGACGCGGGCCATTGCCTGTCCTTTGCGGGTCGTAATGTCGTGGATCAGAGCGCCGTGCGGTGTTCGGGGTGCACAAGGGTTGCTCTAACCTATTGAATCTGCGCTTCGTGCCTTGCGAAAAACATTCAAGATTTCTCGCGACGATGCTTTCCAGCTTCCGATACAGCCATTGGCCGCGGAATTCAAGTTTTTCCTGTCTTTGGCGTCTTTTGGCACCTTATTGCCCACCTTTGGCGTCTGATGAACAAAATGTCTAGAAGAATTGTCTTGGAATAAGGGGGAAGGTAGCTTACTTAAAACGCAACGGCGGTACGCAAAGCTCGTTGATACGACATGTTTTTTTGCGTTATCGACCGGAAATAAAAGCCAGATAATGGCCTTTCCAAAAAAAGGAATGGGATGGAATGTTCGATCCACGGGAGAAAATTGCGCTCTTCATAGACGGAGCCAATCTTTATGCAGCATCGAAAAGCCTGGGATTCGATATCGACTACCGCAAGCTCCTGAAGGCGTTTCAAAAGCGTGGATACCTGCTGCGCGCCTATTATTACACCGCGCTCATCGAGGATCAGGAATATTCCTCGATCCGCCCGCTGATCGACTGGCTGGATTATAACGGCTACAAGGTCGTGACGAAGCCGGCGAAGGAATTCACCGACGCTCTCGGCCGCCGCAAGATCAAGGGCAACATGGATATCGAACTGGCGGTCGATGCCATGGAACAGTCCGAGACGGTCGATCATCTGGTGCTCTTCTCCGGCGATGGCGATTTCACCACGCTGGTAGACGCGCTGCAGCGCAAGGGCCGCAAGGTTTCCGTGGTTTCCACCATGGCCACGCAGCCCGCCATGATCGCCGACGACCTGCGCCGCCAGGCCGATCACTTCATCGATCTGATGACGCTGAAGGCCGAGATCGGGCGCGACCCGAACGAGCGCCCTGCCCGGCACGCCGAGGGTCCTGAGACGGTCTGATCCCAGCTTTTGCTGCGAAGACATCATCAACGCGTCCGTCCAACAGACGGGCGCGTTTTTGTTTGGCGAGACGCCGGCGCGTTAAAAATTCTTTTTAGAATTAACAAACATCAAATTCGATAAGTCAAAATTATGACTTGGTTAATTTTAGAGGTGTCTAAAAGATGTAACGGCGCCAACGATATGATTTCGGTGCCAAATCAGGATGTTTAGACATGCATGGCCAAGCAAAAACCGACCGACAACTCGACGAAAGACTGAATTTTCTGGGACTTGGTCACGAGCAACGGAAAAATCTCTCCGAGATGAAAGGTGTTATCACCGGCTCTCTCGATGCGTCTCTCGATCGTTTTTATACGAAGGTTCGCTCGGTGCCGGAGACGGCAAAGTTTTTCTCCAGCGAGGCCCATATCCACCACGCCAAGAGCATGCAGCTCAAACACTGGGAGAGGATCGCCTCCGGCACATTCAATGCGGATTATACCGACGCCGTAACCGCGATCGGCCGCACCCATGCGAGGCTGGGGCTGGAGCCGAGATGGTACATCGGCGGTTATGCCCTGATGCTCGACGGCATCGTCAAGGCGGTGATCGAGTCCGAGTTGAAGGGCTTTTTCATGGAAAAGAAGGCCAAAAAGGTGAAGGAAGCCCTGTCCGCCACCATCAAGGCCGCCCTTCTCGACATGGACTACTCCATCTCCGTCTATCTCGACGTGCTTGCCACAGAACGGCAAAAGGTGGAGGCCGAGCAAGCGCAAATGAAGAAGGAGCAAGATCACGTTCTTGAACTGCTCAACAATGCGCTGAACAAGCTGGCAAATGGCGATCTCACCTCCAGCATCGGCGAAAAGACCGCGCCGCAATTCGAAGGGCTGATCGACAATTTCAATACCGCGGTCGGCAATCTCTCCGGCGCATTTGCGCAGATCGTCGAAGAGGCGAACAAGATTTCCGGCAATACGCGCGAGCTGACTTCCGCGACGGACGACATGGCCCGCCGCACGGAGCAGCAGGCCGCCGCCCTTGAGGAAACCGCCGCCGCCGTCGAGGAAATCACCACCATTTCCAAATTGTCGGCGCAGCGTTCAGAAGAAGCCAAGGCCATTGTCGAAAGCTCGGCCATTGAAGCCGCGCGCTCACGCGATGTGGTGACGGAAGCGGTGAAAGCAATGGGGGCCATCGAGGACTCATCGCAGAAGATCACCCAGATCATCTCCGTCATCGACGAGATTTCGTTCCAGACCAACCTTCTGGCGCTGAATGCCGGTGTGGAGGCCGCGCGCGCCGGCGAGGCCGGCAAGGGTTTCGCCGTCGTCGCCCAGGAAGTGCGTGAACTCGCACAGCGCTCCGCCACCGCCGCCAAGGAAATCAAGACGCTGATCGCCAAGTCCTCCGAAGACGTGATGCAGGGTGTTTCGCTGGTCAACAAGACGGGCGAATCCTTGAATACGATCGGCAACAAGGTGGATCATATTCAGGAACATATCGCCTCGCTGACCAAGGCAGCGCAGGAACAGTCCGTCGGCATTCAGGAAATCAATGCCGCCATCAACAGCATGGACAATCTGACCCAGAAGAATGCGGCCATGGTGGAAGAGACGAATGCGGCGACGCATAATCTGAGCGATGTCAGCGCCAATCTGGCGGCGCTTGTCAGCCGGTTCAGCGTTTCGACGACGAAGACGCATGTGGAGCGGACGTACCGGGCGGCGTGACGGGCAACAACACACTCCCGTCATCCCGGCCTTGAGCCGGGATCCAGCCAGCCCAAGTCCTTGGGCTGAAACGACTCGTTCCACAGCGCAGACGCGCTGTGACTGGATGCCGGATCAAGTCCGGCATGACGAAGGAGTATGCTGCGAAAGGCGGCATGCCTTATACGCAAAACTCACCGAGACTTAGGCCGCCCCACCCTTCAGCAACCGCGATTTCTGCCGGTTCCAGTCGCGTTCCTTCTCCGTCTCGCGCTTGTCGTGCAGTTTCTTGCCCTTGGCGAGCGCCAGTTCCAGCTTCGCGCGGCCCCTGTCGTTGAAATAAATCTTCAAGGGCACCAGCGTCATGCCTTCACGGTTGATGCCGGCGCGCAGACGGTTGATCTCGCGCTTGCTCAAAAGCAGCTTGCGGCGGCGGCGCGGCTCGTGATTGAAGCGGTTGGCCTGCAGATATTCCGGCAGGTGGGAATTGATGAGCCAGATTTCATCACCCTCGTCCGATGCGTAGGATTCGGCAATATTCGCCTTGCCTTCACGCAGCGACTTGACCTCGGTGCCGGTCAGCACGAGCCCTGCCTCATAGGTGTCGATGATTTCGTAGTTGAAACGAGCCTTGCGGTTTTCCGCAACGATCTTGTTCACCACGCGCTGGCTGCCTTTGGGGGCCATGATATTTCAATCCCTTGTTTTTCTTATTGCGCCTTCGGCTTACCGCCGAGAGCGGTTTTCGAACCCCTATTTAATGTTGTCGCCGCGAAAAGAAAAGGCGCGCCGAACGGCTTCTGTTGCGAAGCGGTTCATGGCGCGCCTTAAACGCTTTCGGGCCTGTCTCAGTTCATCAGGCCGGCATGCTTCAGCGCCGCATCGATGGCCGCTTCCGTTGCCGGTTCCAGCGTGCTCATCAACGGCGAACGGACCCGGCGGTTGCCGCCGCGCGTCTTCGACAGCGCATATTTGGTGCCGCAAACACCGGGCTCCATGAAGATCGCCTTGTGCAGCGGCATCAGGCGATCCTGATAATCCAGCGCCTTGGCATAATCGCCGGCGAGCATCGCCGCCTGGAACTCCGAACAGAGGCGCGGCGCAACGTTAGCGGTAACGGAAATGCAGCCGACGCCGCCATGGGCGTTGAAACCGAGCGCCGTGCCATCCTCGCCCGAGAGCTGGATGAAATCCTTGCCGCAGGAAATGCGCTGTTCGGAAACGCGGTCGATCTTGCCCGTCGCATCCTTGACGCCGACGATGTTCCTGTGCGCCTTGACCAGTGCACCCATGGTTTCCGGCGACATATCCACCACCGAGCGCGGCGGGATATTGTAGATAACGATCGGCAGCTTCACCGCTTCGGCAACGGCGGAAAAATGCGCGAACAGACCCTTCTGGGTCGGCTTGTTGTAATAGGGGGTGACCACCAAGAGCGCATCCGCGCCGGCTTCCTGCGCGTGCAGCGCAAGCTCGATCGCCTCATCGGTATTGTTGGAGCCAGCACCCGCAATGACCGGAACCCGTTTCGCCGCTACCTCAATGCACAGCTCGACGACACGTTTGTGTTCGTCGTGGGAGAGGGTCGGAGATTCCCCCGTCGTGCCCACGGGCACAAGTCCGTTGCTGCCTTCGGCTATCTGCCATTCCACATGGGCGGCAAATGCCTGTTCGTCCACGGCGCCATTGTCCGTGAACGGGGTAATGAGGGCGGGAATTGATCCCTTGAACATGCAAAGCTCCTGGCGCCGAGCCGGTTCATGCTTCGGCCGCATTCGATGGTTAAAACCGGCACACATTAGTGCCAGCCCTTGGCGCCGACAAGCGCAAAGGCAGGGTATTTTGTCCGAAATTGTCGGAAGTGTGACAGTCTCCGGGCCGCAATCGGCGAGCAAAAAAAGCAGGCGTCGAAATGAGACGCCGCTCGCGGGACGGTGAATAAAAGTTGATTGAATTGCAGGGCGGCGATTAACATTTCATTAAGCCTGAAATCCCAAGATTTCCGGGTGGGACATCAGACCGTTTTCGGCAATCCCGCTGCAATGAAATGATATTAGAGCATTTCCAGTAAAAGTGCGTAGCGGTTTTACGTCCGGAAAATGCGGAAAAACAAAGAGCCAGAGCATGTCGAACGATTCCGTCTAACAGGACGTGCTCTGGAAGAAAGTCGGCAACTCCGTTACACGATGAAGAACGGCATGAAAAAGACAGTCTGGGGATTGATGGCGGCGGGCCTTGCCGCAACCGTTTGGAACGCATTGGCCGGGCCGCTGCCGGAAGGTGCGGCCCCGCTTCCCTATGTCAAGCCGAATGCGCCGACCGTTCCGGCCTTCATGCCGGCCTCACCCGAGATCACCGGCGCCATACCGCGCCTCGACCGCCCCGATGATACAAGCCAGTTGAAGGCCGGCCTCGACGCGCTTTCCAGCCGCGATGCGGCCCGGGCGATTGCGTTGCGCAACACCATGCCGACCGGCAGCCTCGACCGCCATATCCTCACCTGGGCCATCGCCGTTTCCGGCCAGAAGGACGTCGCTTCGGCCGAAATCGCCGCAGCCCAGCGCGAGCTCTCCGGCTGGCCGGGTGCTGCCACCCTGCGCGCCAATTCCGAAAAAGCGCTTTACCGCGAAGATCCGCCGGCATCGCAGGTGCTCGCCGCCTTCGGCAATAGCCGGCCGGAAACCGCGGAAGGCAGCGTGCTGCTCGCCAAGGCGCTCGCCTCCTCCGGCAAGGGTGCGGAATCGCAGCGTCTCATTCGCCAGCTCTGGGTGAGCGAAGGCATGGACAAGGACATGGAAGACCGTGTGCTTGCCGAGTTTCCCACTTATCTGACGCCCGCCGACCACAAGGCGCGCATGGATTATCTGATGTATCGCAGCCGCATCAGCCAGGCGAAGCGTTTCGGCGATCTCGGCAAGGCGCAGTCGCTTTACAATGCGTGGGCGGCCGTGTTGCAGCGATCCACAACTGCGACTGCGCTGCTCGGCAAAGTCGACGCCTCCTGGCGCAGCGACCCCGCCTATCTTTTCGCGCGGGTGGAAAACCTGCGCAACCAGCAGAAATACTCCGAAGCCGCCGTGCTTTTGCGGCAGGCCCCGAAGGAAACGGCCAAGCTCGTCAATCCGGGCGAATGGTGGAACGAGCGGCGCATCATTGCGCGCGGCGTCGCCGATCTCGGCGATTTCGCCGAGGCCTATCGTATCGTCGCCAATCATTCGGCCACCTCCGCCGTCGATACCGCCGATGCGGAATTCCATGCCGGCTGGTATGCGCTAAGAGCGCTGCGCGATCCGGCCACGGCTTCGCGCCACTTCAACACGCTGCTTCAGACTTCGAACCGGCCACTTTCGGCGTCGCGCGCCTATTATTGGCTCGGGCGAGCGGCGGAAGCCGGCGGACCGGGGGATGCCCGTGATTTCTTCACCAAAGCCGCCGCTCATCCCGGCACGTTCTATGGCCAGCTTGCCGCTGCGCGAATCGGCGCCAAGACACTGAATGTCACCTATCCAAGCCCCAGCAGCGGCGACCGCGAACGTTTCGCCGGCCGCGAAGCCGTGCGCGCCATCGACCGGCTGGAAGCAGCCGGTTACGGCTGGCGGGCCGACAGCCTTTACCGCTCGCTGGCCGAACAGCTCGACAGTCCCGGCGAGCTTGCCATTCTGGCGGCAAGGGCGGAGGGCAACGGCAATCATCAGGTTTCGCTGCAGATCGGCAAGACGGCTTTCAGCCGCGGCATCGATGCGGCCGCACTCGCCTATCCGCTCGGCGTCATTCCCGCCAGCGCCAATATTGCCGGCTCCGGCAAGGCGCTTGCTTACGCGATTGCCCGGCAGGAAAGCGCCTTCAACCCGGCCGCCGTCTCCGCCGCCAATGCGCGCGGCCTGCTGCAACTGCTGCCCGGAACCGCCAAGGGTGTGGCGGGACGCCATGGCCTGCCCTATACCCAGGCGCGACTGACCACCGATGCGGGTTATAACGCCACGCTCGGCGCACATTATCTCGGTGAGCAGATCGACAGTTTCGGCGGTTCCTACATCCTCACCTTCATCGCCTACAATGCCGGGCCGAAGCGCGTGCCGGAATGGATCGCCCGCTATGGCGACCCACGCGGCAAGCCGATCGACGAGGTGGTCGACTGGATCGAGCGCATCCCCTTCCCCGAAACCCGCAACTACGTGCAGCGGGTGATGGAGAATTATCAGGTTTACAAGACGAGGCTCGGGCAACAGGCCGATATCGTTGACGACCTGCGCCATGGGCGTGCGGGGTAAAGCCGGCTTCCTCAGGTGACGAGCGGAGCATTCAAGCACCTGCCGGCCAGCGCTCCAGACTGCTTCGAAGCCTAAAGTTCTCTTGCGTCATGCTCGGGCCTGTCCCGAGCATCTGCAACACTTAGATTTCATGCGACATGATTGGATCACTGGGACAAGCTCAGGGATGACGGCGACGGTTTGGGCAAATTTGCCGATAAGCGAGAGGCTGGCTGGTCGATGCCTCAAAGCCGACGCGGTGTCCGACGTCCTATAGTCCCATTTAGTCTTCCAAAAGAAAAACCCCGGCATTTCTGCCGGGGCTTTCATCACTGACAATGTCAGATCAGATTAGAACGTGCGCTGAAGGCGAACGAAACCAGTCCAGCTATCGCCGGCGCCGGTATCAATACCTTCGGTGCCGTCGACGTCCTGATAGTTAACAGCGACCTTGGCATCCAGACCCTGGGTGATCTTGTAGTCAACCGTTACACCAGCGCGCCATGCATCACGGTCGCCAGTGAAGTCGTTGTCAGCACCGATGTCGATCGTGCCGAGGTACTGAGCACCGGGGGTGATGGTCAGCTTGTCGGTTGCCTTGATTGCGTATTCAGCAGCAACTGCCCACTCGGACTCTTCGTAGTAGTAGTTTGCGCCAGAAGCCCAAACACCAGAGAGACCGAAGGTACCGGGACCGATGTCAGCCGTTACGATAGCGCGGATTGCACCATTTTCCTGGTCGGTGTCGTAAGAGCCGAGCAGGTTCGCAGCAACTGCACCGAACTTAGCGCCGATGATACCGCTTACGCCAACATTGTTCGGGCCTTCAAACGAACCGCCCTTAACGAAGTCGCCGGAGATGTTGGAGCCGCCACGGCTGGCATCCAGTTCTTCAACGCTGATACCTGCGTAGAACGAACCAGCGTCATAGGTGTAACGCAGAGCGTTGCCACGGGTCGTGTTCGAAGACAGGATATCGGTTTCGCCGGAGAGATCGTCATCCCACCAGGTGTACATGTAACCGACCTTCAGGCCGCCGAGTTCGATGAAAGCCTGGTCGACGTTGACGCCACGGTCGCTGTCGTTGTCAGCCTGGCCACGCAGGCCGATGTAACCGCGCAGAGCGCCAAGCTCGGTGTCGGTACGGGTGTCGATGTTGAACTGGGCGCGCGTGAACGAGTTCCAGTCAGACGTACCAGACTGATTGCGGCCGAAGTCGGTCTGGAAACGGATGTAACCGTCGAACTTCAGGCAGGTTTCGGTGCCGGGGATATAGAAGAAGCCGGTGCCGAAAGCGTCGCAAACGCGAACGTATTCCAGGGGCTCGGGCTCGGCAGCGACGATAGCGTCAGCGGCCTGTGCGCCGGATACTGCTGCGAGAGCGGCAGCGGAGCCGATGAGAAGGCTCTTGATGTTCATGGTTGACCTCCAGTCAAACGCTTAATCTTCTAAGCAGCGGGTGGGAAAGCACTTCAGAAATGCGTGCCGCTTATGAAGCTGATTAGAGCCAAAACCGGTCGCTCAGGCAATCGTAATCATGACAGAAGGAAGACAGTAAGGTGTCCTTAGTTTTTCATTGTTGCGAAATAGCTACAATTCTAACCGACGGGACCCCATTCGTTAAAAAATCGTTAATAACTTATGCTTTTCAGTAACTTAACAAGAGGCTCGAAAAATCCGCCGTGAGAAAACCCACGAGATCACCTGAATCTGGACACGATCAGGCCACCGGAAATTGTTCAAAAGACGATTGCAATGTGCAGAGGTCCCTACTTCCGCAAGAAAAAAACTGACCGAAAAGCAAAAGCACACAGCTTCGGATTCCTGAACCGACTCAAGGCTCCAGATACCGAGCGAATCAATGGGCATGCGCTAGCGATCTGTTCCGAGGATAAAGCCGCAGAAATCGGAACGCCGCCACGATCTCGCCACCCGCCGCGATGTCTGCCCTATCAAAATACCATTCAAAAAAAAGCCCGGCTCGAGAGCCGGGCTTTCCATCACTGACAATGTCAGATCAGATTAGAACGTGCGCTGAAGGCGAACGAAACCAACCCAGCTGTCGCCAGCGCCGGTGTCAACACCTTCGGTGCCGTCGACGTCCTGGTAGTTAACCGAAACGAGCGTGGAGAGGCCCTGGGTGATCTTGTAGCCAACAGCTACACCAGCGCGCCATGCATCGCGGTCGCCAACGAACTGGTTGTCAGCACCGATGTCGATCGTACCGAAGTACTGGACGCCGGGGGTGATGGTCAGCTTGTCGGTTGCCTTGATTGCGTATTCAGCAGCAACGGTCCACTCAGACTCTTCGTAGTACTTGTTCGCGCCAGAAGCCCAAACGCCGGAGAGGCCAAACGTGCCCGGGCCGATGTCAGCCGTGACGATACCGCGGATTGCGCCTTCTTCTGCGTCGGTGTCGTAGCCGCCGAGCAGGTTAGCGTTTACGCCGCCGAACTTGGCGCCAACGATAGCGGAGATGCCAACGTTGTTCGGGTTTTCGAACGAACCGCCCTTTACGAAGTCTGCAGAGATGTTGGAAGAGCCACGAGCAGCGTCGAGTTCTTCAACAGCAACGCCAACGTAGAAGGAGCCAGCGTCGTAGGTGTAACGGATAGCGTTCAGACGAGTCTGGTTCGAGCTGAGGCTGTCAACTTCGCCGGAGAGACCATCATCCCACCAGTTGTAGTAGTAACCGACCTTCAGGCCGCCGAGCTCGATGAAAGCCTGGTCGACAACAACGCCACGGCTGGAGTCGTTATTAGCCTGACCGCGCAGACCGATGTAGCCACGCAGAGCGCCGAGCTCGGTGTCCGTGCGGGTGTCGATGTTGAACTGGGCGCGCGTGAACGAGTTCCAGTCAGACGTACCGGACAGGTTACGGCCGAAGTCGGTCTGGAAACGGATGTAACCGTCGAACTTCAGGCAGGTTTCGGTGCCGGGGATGTAGAAGAAGCCGGTGCCGAAAGCGTCGCAAACGCGAACGTATTCCAGGGGCTCAGGCTCAGCAGCGACGATAGCGTCGGCAGCGTGAGCGCCGGATACTGCTGCGAGAGCCGCAGCGGAGCCGATCAGAAGGCTCTTGATGTTCATGGTTGACCTCCAGTCAAAGTTTTTAAGTGGGTCTGGGTACTTTCGCTGAAGGACAGCATTCCCTGCCCCATTCCCGTGTTCTTAGAAGCCAAACGATCCACCGCCTCGCTTCTGGTGGTGAAAATACAAAAGGTTTCGCCGCTTGCAATCGCCAACATCCGATAAATAGCATTTACGTATATGCTTCATTTCGGTTTGTTGCGGAAACAACACACAGTGCGCAGCCGGCCCGCAGTCGGCTTTACCATGCGTTAAGAAATTGCTTGAAAATCCGTTAGTTAGCGAGGTTAACAAGGTCTTTCTAAACTACCGGCTTTTTCGGCGAAGCCTTGCCTCGCCGGGCAAGGATGATGGAAACTTTTGCTTCCTCACACCCCTGCACCTGACACTCCTTCGCAGCGCGCATGAAGAAACGATGGAAAAACCCATGCCGTTTGCCGCCCGATTCCCCGCAGAACGATTCGAAAGACTCGCCGCATGTCGGTTACGATACCGACACGCCGCTATCCCTCTGGTTTGCCGCGAGAACTGATTTGATGACATGACGTCGCGTTTGACGATTGCCCGTCAATATCGGCAGCAGCCGATTGTCGCGCGTGTCAATTCGAAACAGACGGAAGAACAAGCGACATGCGGAGACCGTCGCCAAAGCGCTGCGGCGGTGGCTTGGTACTGGGATCGATGGGGCTGGGATTTTCCGGTCTTGCGCCGAAGTGGCGGAGAGGATGGGATTCGAACCCACGATACGCTTTTGACGTATACTCCCTTAGCAGGGGAGCGCCTTCGACCACTCGGCCACCTCTCCGGTGCGGCCTGATTATTGCGTAAAAAAAATGATTGCAAGGCTTTTTCGCCAAGAAGCACAAAAACCTGTTGGCTGAACATCCTCCTGCGAAACTTTGCGGGCCTTTCGGGAACTTCTTGCAGGCCGGCACGTTCTGCCTTCGGTAACAAAAGAGGTGTTCTAATGGCTCAGACCAAACTGAATGTTGTCGAAGACACGATCGAAAACCAGATTGCGGAGCTGCGTTCGCAGATCTCGTCCCTCTCCAAATCCGTATCCGCCCGCGCGGAAGGTGTGAGCGAGGATGCGTCCGAATTTCTGGATGAGGCGCGCGGACGCGTTCGCAAGGCCGCGCATAATGTCCGCGCTCAGGGCCAGAATGTCGTGGAAGCCGTCAAGGAAAATCCCGGCACGGCGACCTCCCTGCTGACGATCGTTGGCGCACTCGGTTTTGCCATCGGTTATGCGGTTGGCGCGAGCACGCAGCAGAACTCGTCGAACAGCAGCCTTTATCGCTGGCGCTGATCGCCTGACCGAATTAAAATTGAGGCAAGGCGGGTCTATCCTGCCTTGCCTTTTCTTACTGGTTTGAAATGTGATGAATGGGGGCGGATATGCAATTCACCGACGATATTGAAGCGGCTCTGTCGGATTTTGCGAGGGATCATGGCGTCGAAAGGGATGAGGCCATCCAGCGCATCATTCGCGCCGCCCTTATCAATAGCGGTTATCTCGCCTCCGGCGAAGAAGGCATTCCGCCGGAAAAGCTGAACGCCAGCAACGACGACTGAATTAATAGCCAGACCGTGATGGTGCGGGCGCCGCTCCGCCCTTGTAACGAGCCGACAGCGCACGCAGGGTGCTGGCAAATTCCGTCACATCCGCGCCGACGGCCACGAAGGACGCGCCGAGTTCGAGATAGCGGCGATTATAGGTTTCGTTGAAGGTGAGAATACCGGCGGCCTTGCCGGCCTTGACGATCTTGACGATGGCCGCCTCGATCACTGCCTGCACTTCCGGCTCATCTATCCTGCCGAGATAGCCCATATCGGCGGCCAGATCCGCGGGGCCAATGAAGACACCGTCCACGCCCTCCACCGCAAGAATATTGTCGAGGTCGTTGATCGCCGCGCGCGTTTCGGCCTGCACCAGCAGGCAGACGCTGTCCGAGGCGCTGTCGGCATAGTCGGTTATCGTGTTGAAGGCGGAAGCGCGGGCAACGGCAGCACCCATGCCGCGAATGCCGCGCGGCGGATAATGCATGGCGCTGACCAGATCCTTCGCCTGGTCAGCCGAATCGACCATCGGCACCAGAAGCGTGCGCGCACCCGCATCCAGAAGCTGCTTGATCATCCAGCTTTCGCCAACCGGCACGCGCACTACCGGTTCGGCAGGCGATGTGGCAAGGGCGCGCAGCTGATCGATGATGCTGCGCAGATCGTTCGGCCCATGCTCGCCGTCGATCACCAGCCAGTCGAACCCCGCCGTACCGGCGATTTCCGCCGTGATCGCCTCGCCCATATCGAGCCAGAGGCCGATCTGCGGCTTGCCGGCATGGATGGCGGTTTTAAAACGGTTTTCGGGAGCAGGCATGATGTCCTCAGGAAAGCAGTAATTTCAGATCGGCGGAAGCATCCGCCAGGATGGCGCGATCCGGCTCCGCGCCGGTATCGAGCAATTTCTTGCCCGCGACATAGGCCTTGGCATCGTTGACGGCATCCACCGCCACGAATCGACCGTCGCGGAAATACCATACGGACCAGCTGCTCTCACGCGCGCCCTGCCTCAGCATCGTCTCGTCGTAACCCAGGTTGAAGCCGGCAATCTGCAGCTTGGCGTCATATTGATCCGACCAGAACCATGGCTTCGGATCATAGGCGGCTTCAGCCCCGGTCAGCACGGCAGCGGCCGCCTCGGCCTGATCGACTGCGTTCTGTACCGATTCGAGACGCACATGCTGGCCGCGCCAGGGCAGCAGGGCGCAGTCGCCCACCGCATGAATGGCGCTGTCGGAGGTGCGGGTGTGGTCGTCCACCACGATGCCATTGCCGACATCAAGGCCCGATTCGCGAGCGAGGCGATCATTCGGCGTCACGCCGATGCCGACAATCACAAAGTCCACATCCAGCGTCGAGCCGTCGGAGAGTTCGGCGGCGGCCACCCGGCCGTCCATGCCGACAAGGCGCACAAGGCCGGTCTTTTCGCGAATGGAAACGCCGTGAGCCTGGTGGATGCCGCGCATGATATCGGCGGTTTCCTTCGCCGCCACACGCTGGAGAATGCGGTCGGCCATTTCGATCAAGGTCACTTCGAGGCCGAGCTTGCGCGCGACGGCCGCTGCTTCGAGACCGATATAACCGCCGCCGATCACCAGCAGCCTGCGGCCCGGCTTCATCTCCTCCATAAGCCGGTCGGCATCGCGCTTGTCGCGCACGGTCAGAACGCCTTCCAGATCGCCGCCAATGCTGGCGGGCAGCAGGCGGGGAGCAGCCCCGGTCGCCAGCACCAGCCTGTCATAGGAAAGCGTGCTGCCGTCCTGCATGCGCAGGGATTTGGCGGCTCGGTCTATCTCCTCAACCCAGGTGGAAAGCCGGATATCGACATTGTTCTCCGCGTACCATTCCTCCGGCCGGAACATCAGCCGGTCGAAGCTCATCTCGCCGAGGAGGTATTTTTTGGAGAGCGGCGGCCGCTGGTAAGGATAGGCATCCTCGGAACCGACGATGGTGATGGGGCGCTCATCCTTCAGCGCCCGAAGCTTCGACGCCAGCGCGAAAGCGGCCTGCCCCGCCCCGACGATTACCAGCCTTCCCGTCACAGTCCACTCCCAGAAGAATCACGAAGCGCCGGTCCTGCCGGGTCCCGCGATGCGATATTGCAAGGTTCAGGCGTAACGCCAAGTACGGCCCCAGTCAACACCAGCCCCGTGCAAGCGTGACGCAGTATCAGCACAGGCTGCAACCGGATGGGGCCGAATGCATTTCCATAGCGGAAACATCGGCTTCCGAAGGGAAGATTGGTCGAGATCGAGACACAGAACAGACAATTGCGCGGATTTCCTTCATGCCCTGGCAAGGAAGCGGCGTTAAAATCGGCATCAAAAGAGGCAATCCGGGAGGTTGTCATGGCTTTGCATATGGATCCCCGTCAGAACGTCCCCCAGGACGAGATGTACGAGAAATTTCAGATCGACCGGCCCGGCAAGATCACCTTCATCGGGCATCATCTCAGCGCCAAGGACACCATGCGCTGCCTGGTGCGGACCATTTCCCTTTACGGCGCGGAACTGGATGTCAGTCCCGATCTGGAAATGCCGGCCAATTTCTATCTGGAAATTCTCGGTATCCGCGACGAGATCGGCTGCACGCTGATCCGCCGCGAAGAGGAAAAAGTGACGATCGGCTTCAATATGCTGATCGATGCGGAGTTCCTGCACCATGTGCGACGCCTGAGCTTCGAGACCAACGCGTGACCCCGACATGACAGGCCGATGGCTGTTCCGTCTCCTCGCCGGGACGTAAAATTCTGTTCCAAAACAGTCGTGCCGGGACCGGCTGCGCCTTGCGTCCGGTTTTTTTGCACCTATTGTGAGCCGGGTTTAAACACAGGTACCGGAACTCTCAGCCAATGTCAGCCTTTTCCCGCCTCACGCCGCTTGCCGCTTCGCTTCCCTCAACCGTTCCCTTCGTCGGCCCCGAAGCCATCGAGCGCAACCGCGGCCTGAAGGTTGAAGCGCGTATCGGCGCCAATGAGAGCGGCTTCGGCCCCGCCCCTTCCGTGCTTCTGGCCATGCGCGATGCGACGGCCGAGACCTGGATGTACAGCGATCCGGAAAATTATGAGCTGAAGGAAGCGCTTGCCATCCACCATGGCGTTGCACGCGGCAATATCGCCATCGGCAGCGGCGTCGATGGGCTGCTGGGTGAGATCGCGCGGCTGATCGTCGAGCCGGGCACGCCTGTCGTCACCTCTTTTGGCGGCTACCCCACCTTCAATTACCATGTGAACGGTTTTGGCGGGAAACTCGTGACCACACCCTATGTCGACGATCACGAAGACCTTGACGGGCTTCTCGATCTCGTCATCCGGGAAAATGCGCCGCTCGTTTATTTCGCCAATCCCGACAATCCGATGGGAAGCTGGTGGGAAGCGAGCGAAGTCGTCGCCTTTGCCCGTGCATTGCCCGAAACCTGCCTGCTTATTCTGGACGAGGCCTATTGCGAAACCGCGCCTGCGAGCGCCGTTCCGGCCATCGATGCGCTGATCGGCCAACCGAACATCCTGCGCATGCGCACCTTCTCGAAAGCCTATGGGCTGGCGGGTGCACGCGTGGGTTACGCCATCGGCACGCTCGGCAATGTCGAAGCCTTCGACAAGATCCGCAACCATTTCGGCATGGCGCGCATTTCGGTCGCCGGCGCTTTGGCGGCCCTGAAGGATCAGGACTATCTGCGTGAAGTCGTTGGTAAAATTTCTGACGCCCGTGAGCGCATTTCGGTAATCGCGCGCAATAACGGCCTTTCCCCGCTCCCCTCCGCTACCAATTTCGTCACCATCGATTGCCACCGCGACGGGGCTTATGCCCGCGCCATCGTCGATGGGCTGATGGAACATGGCGTCTTCATCCGCATGCCGGGCGTCGCGCCGCTCAACCGCTGCATTCGCGTGAGCGTGGGGCCGGGTGACAAGCTCGATCTGTTCGAGCAGGCGCTGCCGAAGGTTCTTAAGTCGATCGGCTGATATCGAGTGCCGTCATTCCGGCCTTGAGCCGGAATCCAGCGCGATCAAGTCCTTGATCGCGAAAGACCCTTTCACGCCGCAGACGCGGCGTGGCTGGATGCCGGATCAGGTCCGGCATGACGGAAGAAGGAAGCGATTCGAAAACCGCACCTGTCATGCCTGCCGTAGCGGTTTCATCCTCATCACAGGATGATGCGAATGCGATTCAACATCCGCCCGCAAGCCCCTGCCCGCGAATCGTTTTCCGACGAAGCGACATCGCCAAACATAAGAAAACCGCGCCGGCCTTGTTCCTGCCGGTCGCGGTTTGATGTGTCAGCGCAAAAGCCCTTTTCAAAGCCCTCGCCGCGTTCCCCTTCGGGTTTACTTTCCTTTGCGCCGGTCATCGGGACTGGAGGGAACCGGGCCGGCAATCTCAATAATGGCTGGGTCGATCAGTGCATCGTCATCCAGTCGCGGGCGGCGCGCAGCGCTTCGGCCAGTTCCGATTTGGTCATGTTGCGGGCGAGATCGGCGCGCAGCGAAGCGGCTCTTTCCGATCCGCGGATCGCGGCGATGTTGAGCCATTTATGGGCGGCGATCAGGTCCACCTTGCAGCCCCGGCCGGTCGCATAGACCAGGCCGAGATTGCAAAGAGTGTCGGCGCGGGTTTCGCCACCGGCAGCCATTTCGATATCGCGAATTTCAAAGCGTGCCATTGTTTTAATCCCTGTCCTTCTGCCTGTTTCATCATTCGCCTTCTTGTCGAGGCCATCGTCCGGACCTGCCGTCTTTTGCGGCTTTTTTGTCCTTTCGTCCGGCAGGCTTTCCCTGCGCTTTTGATGAGTTCACTATGCCACGGGGCCTTCAACGGTCGCTTAAAAGGCATGATTAATGGGCCGCAAACAAACTGCAAACGATTGGTAAAATTGGGTTTTCGTTAAATATCACGAGCCGCGGAAATTAAGGACTTTGCGGCGAATTTTACGAAAAGTTTAGAATTGGATTTAAACCCTTCCTTCACCACGATCAAAACAGCGATTTTCCAATTCTTCCTCTTTCGCTCGTCCCGCCGCTGCAAATGCCGCGCCGGAGCCGCAAATTTCTGTTTCCTTTTACGTGAACGTCAAATACTATCCGCCCTGCCCGTCATGAGGATGAAACGGGCACAGGATAGCGCGGTGCAAGGAGCAATCGTTGCGCCGCAGGCGGCTTGGGCCAGAGATGGCGCATTCGCCCGCCAAAAGGGTTTGATCTGCGCATCGCGTCTTTGGGCCGCCGGCTCGAGGAAGCCTGCGCGCATTTCGGGAGGAATTTTATGAAGCGTATAATGACGATTGCCGCCGCCCTCATGCTGAGCGGCAACCTTGCCTTCGCCGCCGAGGCAATCGAAGGCAACTGGAAGACCGCCAGTGGCGAAACTGCCGTGATCGGCCCCTGCGGCGGCGCCTTCTGCGTGACGCTGAAGACCGGCAAACACGCCGGAAAACAGATCGGCAAGCTTTCCGGCAAGGGAAACAGCTATTCGGGTGAAATCACCGATCCCGCCAATGACAAGACCTATAGCGGCTCCGGCACCGTTTCCGGCAACTCGCTGAGCATGAAGGGCTGCGTGCTGAAGGTTCTGTGCAAATCGCAGACCTGGACGCGGCTGTAATCGACAGGGCGGCGGGCGGGCTTCTGTCCTGCCGCCTGCGGTCCCGCGCCTGACGGTACGGTGCGCTGCCCAAGGATTACGTTCGAGACTGCGGGCGCAAGCGGCATGGAAGCCATATATCCGTTGATGTATCGTTGCGCCCAACACCAACGAGAGCGACGCATGCGCCCCACCCTTTCGACAATGCTGATTGGGGGCACCTCGCATGTCGGCAAAAGCACCCTTGCCGGCCTGCTGAGCGAAAGGCTGCGCTGCGAGGCAATATCGACCGACAGTCTCGCCCGCCATCCGGGCAGGCCATGGCCGGGCATTCCGGCACCGGTGGAAGAATATTACACACGGCTCTCGGCGGAAACGATCCACTGGTTCCTGAAGATACATCATCAGAACATCTGGCCGCTGATCCGCACGATGATCGATAGCAGGTCCGGCACCGGCACTCCCACGATCTTCGAGGGGGCGGCGCTGCGGCCGGAATTCATCTCGCCCCTGCTTGGCGGCGAGGTCGCCGGTGTCTTTCTCCACGCCGGCAATGATTTTCTTCTCGAGAGAATGCGCTCTCACGCCCGCTACGAAGATGCAGCGGCTGAGAAGCGGCGGATCATCGACGCCTTTATCGAGCGTTCGTTGCGGGAAAACACGGACATGCTGGCATCCGCGCAGGAGCACCGCGTGCCGGTTGTCGATGTGACGCAGCCTCAGGCATTCGAGACCCTGCTGACCGATCTTGCGGCACGTGCGGAAGCCGCTCTGTCCTGATCGAAAATCGCGTGGCCCGCGAGATGGCCGGCGCCATTGCGGCATCAATCTGCCATGTCACCGCCTGTTAACATCCCTGAATGCCATATGAACCGGGGTCTCAGGGTCCGTTCAGTCCGAGTGTGGCAAAACTCTGTCCATCAACTCCAATAAGGGGAATGGACATGGCAAAGCTGATCAGCCGACTGGCAATCTTCGCGTTTCTCATGGCGATCTTCGCCATGTCCTTCGCCTCGCTCGTCGTTAATCCGAACCGCAGTTTCCAGCGGGTGAATGCAGGCGCGGCAATCGCCTGCCAGCACAGCCCCTCGCCCGCCGCCAATTGCCCCGTCGTGTTGTGAGGACAGGCCGATGACGACAAGTTTTTCCAACGGCCTGTTTTCCGCGCTGCGGCTGGTGCTGATGGCGTCGATCTTTCTCGGTCCGGTCGCCGGACTTGCGGTTTACAAGGCCGATCCCCGCCCCGCCTCCAAGGGCGCCGGCTTCGTGCTTTTGATGAGCCTGCAGCGCGGCGCGCTCGGCTGAAATTTTCCGCCGACCCGCCGTTATTCGAACTGCCCTTTTTGCGTTTCTTTTCAGTTTCTTCGTATTTCTGTCGCTTGCCTGTCGAAATTGGCCTCTTATAATGGGCCATGACAATAGCAAAACGAACGATTCCGCCCCTCACCTTCATCAGCCCCGAGCCTTTCGCGCCGCAGTCCTTCACGGACCCGAAAGAAGCTGTGGCGGCTTTGACCGCGCTTTACGAACGCAATACGGCGTTCCTGATCAATTCCTTCACCGAGCTTGCCAAGGGCGCGCCGATTGCCGGGCGCTACCGCGCCTGCTATCCGCAGGTGAGCCTTGAGACCGCCACCTTCGGCCATGTCGATTCGCGTCTCTCCTACGGCCATGTCACCGCCCCCGGCGTTTACACGACGACCATCACCCGGCCGGAGCTTTTCCGCCATTACCTTAAGGAACAGCTGGGGCTTCTAATGAAGAACCACGGCGTTCCGGTCACGGTTTCGGAATCGGCCACGCCCATTCCGCTGCATTTCGCTTTCGGCGAAGGCGCCTATGTCGAGGCGGCGGCGGCCTCCTCGCTGTCCGACGTGCCGCTGCGCGATCTGTTCGATACGCCCGACCTCAACAATACCGACGATCTCATCGCCAATGGCGAATATGATCAGGTGCCGGGCGAACCCGCGCCGCTCGCGCCCTTTACCGCGCAGCGCATCGACTATTCTCTGGCCCGCCTCAGCCACTATACGGCGACGAGCGCCAACCATTTCCAGAACTTCGTGCTGTTCACCAACTACCAGTTCTATATCGATGAATTCGCCGCATGGGCGCGTCAGTTGATGAAGAATGGCGGCGAGGGTTACACGGCTTTCGTGGAGCCGGGCAATATCGTCACCCCCGCCGGTTGCGACAAGCCGGAAACGGATGCCGTGCTCGCGCGCCTGCCGCAGATGCCCGCCTATCACCTGAAGAAAAAGGGCCATGCCGGCATCACGCTGGTCAATATCGGCGTCGGCCCCTCCAACGCCAAGACGATCACCGACCACATCGCCGTGCTGCGCCCGCATGCCTGGCTGATGGTTGGCCACTGCGCTGGCCTGCGCAACAGCCAGCGGCTTGGCGATTATGTTCTGGCGCATGCCTATGTGCGTGAGGACCACGTTCTGGATGACGACCTGCCGGTCTGGGTGCCGATCCCGGCGCTTGCCGAAGTGCAGCTGGCGCTGGAAGGCGCCGTGGCGGAAGTTACCGGCTACGAGGGCTTCGAGCTGAAGCGCATCATGCGCACCGGCACCGTCGCCACCATCGACAACCGCAACTGGGAGCTTCGCGATCAGGCTGGCCCCGTCAAGCGCCTGTCGCAGTCGCGCGCCATAGCGCTCGACATGGAATCGGCCACCATCGCCGCCAATGGCTTCCGCTTCCGCGTGCCCTACGGCACCCTGCTCTGCGTTTCCGACAAGCCGCTGCATGGCGAACTGAAACTGCCCGGCATGGCGACGGAGTTCTACCGCACCCAGGTCGCCCAGCATCTACAGATCGGCATCCGCGCCGTGCAGAAACTCGCGGCCATGCCCACCGAAACGCTGCATTCGCGCAAGCTTCGAAGCTTTTACGAGACGGCGTTCCAGTAAAAACAGATATCGCGGAAAGCGTCCTTGGTGTATTATTTCGAAAATCGATACACCAAGGAGTTTTCGATGCGCACCAACATTGAACTCGATGACGCCTTGCTCGCCGAGGCGATGGAAATCACCGGCCTTTCGACAAAAAAGGCAACGGTGGAAAAGGCGTTGCGCGATCTGGTGCGCATTCATCGTCAGATGCGCGCCCTCGATGCGTTGGAGGGCATGGGCTGGGAAGGTGATCTGGACGAGATGCGGACGGATTGGGATGCTGAGACGGACTGGGATGTGAAGAACGCCAAATGATCGTAGCAGATAGCTCTGCCTGGATTTCATTTATTCGAAAAGACGCGCCTACCCTCTCCGCCAAGTTTCGCGCCTTAATGGCGCAGGGCGAAATTCTGATCGGCGATATCATTCTTCTTGAGGTGCTTAGAGGCGCGCGTGACGGTCATCATGCGCGCCGACTTGAGCAGATGCTGGGCGAATTTCCCTGCGTCGCGATGATGTCGCCCCAGCTCGCCATCAAGGCCGCCGCCAATTACCGCTTCCTGCGGGAGCGCGGCTATACGATCAGAAAAAGCAACGACCTCATTATCGGTACCTACTGTATCGAGCACGGGCACACGCTGTTGCAAAATGACCGAGACTTTCAGCCGATGGCCGATCATCTCGGTCTACGACTGGCGTGAGCCTCAAACCACCTTCACCGTCCCTTCCACCCGCACCGGAAAATTCACGGAGCGCGCAATGAAGCATTTGTCATGCGCATCATGGTGCAGCTCATCCGCCCGGGCGGCATCCCCCTTTGAAATGGTGATGACCGGCTTCAGCACCACTTCGCTGAATTGCCCCGCGCCATCCTTTTCCATCACCAGCGTGCCTTCGGCATTGTCGACATAGTCTTCAACGATGATGCCGTTGACCGAGCAGAAATGCAGGTACCACAGCTTGTGGCAGGCCGAGAGCGAGGCGACCAGCAGGTCTTCCGGGTTCCAGCGGGAGGGATCGCCGCGGAAGGCGGGGTCGGAGGAGCCGGCGATGTCAGCCTTTCCCGCCGTGGAAATCGTGTAGTCGCGTTCATAGTCGCGATAGCCCGACGTTCCCTTGCCGCGATTGCCCGTCCATTTCACCTGAACGGCGTAATGATGTTCCTGTCCTGCCATGTTAGTCCTCCCTAAGAGTTTTTTCGTCGCATTTTCCGGACGTAAAACCGCTACGCCCTTTTACTGGAAATGCTCCCGCGTATCGCGCAGGTGGTCGAGCCCCTTGCGCAGCGTTTCTATGATCTCATCCACCTCCGAGCGGCTGATCGTCAGTGCCGGTGAGGCCAGCATGCGGTCGCCGGTGGCGCGCATGACGAGGCCGTTTGCCAGGCAATGGTTGCGCACGGCGGTTCCGATGTCGTCCGGCTTGGCGAAACGCCGGCGCGTCGCCTTGTCGGCGGTAATCTGCAGGCCGCCCATCAGGCCGACGTTCACCACCTCGCCGACCAGTTCGTGATCCGTCAGGCTTTTCCAGCCCTCGGAGAAATAAGGGCCGATATCGTCGCATACCCGTTCCACCAGTCCCTCCTCCTCGATGATGCGGAGGTTTTCCAGGGCGGCGGCGGCGCAGACGGGATGGCCGGAATAGGTGAAACCGTGGTTGAAGTCACCGACCTCGGACAACATCACCTCCGCCACACGATCCGAGACGATGACGCCGCCAATCGGCAGGTAACCGGAAGACAGCCCCTTGGCAACGGGCGCAAAATCCGGCTCCACGCCGAAATGCTGATAACCGAACCAGGAGCCGAGACGGCCGAAACCGCAGATCACCTCATCGGAGACGAGCAGGATGTTGCGCGCCTTGCAGATGCGGGCGATTTCCGGCCAGTAGGTTTCCGGCGGCACGATAACACCGCCGGCGCCCTGAATGGGTTCGGCCACGAAAGCGGCGACATTTTCCTCGCCGAGTTCATCGATCTTCGCTTCCAGTTCGCGCGCCACCTTCAGGCCGAATTCGGCCGGTGAAAGATCGCCGCCCTCGGCATACCAATAGGGCTGGCCGATATGGGCCACGCCCTCGATCGGCAGGTTGCCCTGCTCGTGCATCCATTTCATGCCGCCGAGCGAAGCGCCCGCCACCGTCGAGCCGTGATAGCCGTTGCGGCGGGCAATAACCTTCGTCTTCGTCGGATGGCCGAGCGCCTTCCAGTAAACCCGCGCCATGCGGAACCAGGTATCGGTCGCTTCCGAACCGGAATTGGTGAAGAACACATGGTTCATCTTTGGCCCGGCGCGCGAGGCGATCTTCTGCGCCAGAAGCGTCGCGGGCGGCGTGGTGGTGCCGAAAAACGCGTTGTAATAGGGCAGTTCGTTCATCTGGCGCTGCACGACATCGGCGATCTCGCGGCGTCCGTAACCGATATTCACGCACCAGAGGCCGGCAAAGGCGTCGAGATATTTCTTGCCGGTGCTGTCATAGATGAACACCCCTTCAGCGCGCTCGATGATGCGGGTGCCGGCGGCGTTGAGCTTGCCCATGTCGGAAAAGGGGTGGAGGTGATGGGCGGCATCGATGGCGGCAAGATTGGACATCGGCTTGGAGATTTCATTCATGACAGATCGCACTCCCATAAAGGCAGCGGCGCTCACGCCACCGCGCCCGCCGAACATGGCCGGGCGGCTTCGATTTGGCAAGGCTGGCGTTTTTTAGGGGGCGGCTTGGACGAACGGGTGCGGCTGGGTTTCTTCTCCCCGCCGGGGAGAAGGTGGCCCGAAGGGTCGGATGAGGGGGCTAGCTCTCCGAATATCTCTACCGTAGCC
>NZ_JBNWBW010000034.1:0-62697 GCF_053522725.1 Agrobacterium sp. 16-172Ci | reverse complement strand
GCACGGACGGCGAGTTTGAGTGCAAACACGGCGATACCGTCTTCATCACGCCCGATGACACCAAGATCCACAGGTTCGATGAAAAGGGTGTGGCGATATGACGGGAAGACTGGAAGGTAAATCCGCGCTGATAACAGGTTCGGCGCGCGGCATTGGCCGCGCCTTTGCCGAAGCCTATATACGCGAGGGGGCAACCGTCGCCATTGCCGATATCGATTTCGAGCGCGCCAGCAAGACCGCCCGGGAGATCGGCGAGAATGCCTATGCCGTCGAACTCGATGTGACCAAACAGCATTCCATCGACACCGCCATCCGCACCGTGGAAGGCCAGGCGGGCGGGCTCGATATCCTCATCAACAATGCCGCGCTGTTCGACCTCGCGCCGATTGTCGAGATCAAACGCGAGAGCTACGAAAGACTGTTTTCGATCAACGTGTCCGGCACGCTGTTCATGATGCAGGCCGCTGCAAAAACAATGATCGCTCGGGGAAAGGGCGGCAAGATCATCAACATGGCAAGCCAGGCGGGCCGGCGCGGCGAGGCCTTGGTGGCGGTTTATTGCGCCACCAAGGCCGCCGTCATCAGCCTCACCCAGTCGGCCGGGCTCGATCTCATCAGGCATGGCATCAACGTCAACGCGATTGCGCCGGGCGTGGTGGATGGCGAGCACTGGGACGGCGTGGATGCGCTGTTTGTGAAATATGAAAACCGCCCCGCCGGTGAAAAGAAGCGGCTGGTCGGGGAGGCAGTACCCTTCGGCCGCATGGGCCGTGCGGAAGACCTGACCGGCATGGCGATCTTCCTTGCCTCCGATGAGGCCGAATACATCGTCGCCCAGACCTATAATGTCGATGGCGGCAACTGGATGAGCTGAGTATCGGGCGCCTGCCGCCCGGCCTTGGCACGAACAACGTTTCCCCTTCGAGGATCGTGACATGACATGCAAACTCTCCCTCGCAACGCTTGACGACGCCAGAAAAACGGCGGCGGTTCCGGCCTATTCCCGGGCTGATCTTTCCGCCGGCATCGTGCATTTCGGCGTCGGCAATTTCCACCGCGCCCATCAGGCGGTTTATCTGGATGACCTCTTCAACACCGGTGCGGACCATGACTTCGCCATCATCGGCGCGGGCGTTCTGCCGTCCGATGCGGTGATGCGCGAAAAGCTTGCCGCGCAGGATTTCCTGACGACGGTGGTGGAGCAGGACAATAACCGCACCGGCGCGCGCGTCACCGGGCCGATGATCGACATTCTGAAGGTCGGCGACACGAAGGCCATCATCGATACGCTCGCCGATCCGAAAATCCGCATCGTTTCCATGACGATTACCGAGGGCGGTTATTTCATCGATGCTTCCGGTTCCTTCAATCCGCAGCATCCCGCCATTGCCGAGGACGGCAGGAACCCGGCTTCGCCGAAAACCGTGTTCGGCCTCATCGTCGCCGGGCTGAAGGCGCGGCGCGACAAGGGGCTGCAACCCTTCACCGTCATGTCCTGCGACAACATTCCGCATAATGGCAAGGTCACGAAAAATGCCGTGGTCGGGCTGGCGGCCCTGTCCGATCCGGCCTTCGCCAACTGGATCGGCGACAATGTCGCTTTCCCCAATTCCATGGTCGACCGCATTACGCCCGCGACAGGCGAGCGCGAACGCAATATCGCCCGCGACGATTTCGGCATCGAGGACAACTGGCCGGTCTTCTGCGAGGAGTTCAAGCAATGGGTTATGGAGGATAATTTCCCCGCCGGCCGCCCTGCGCTGGAAAAGGCGGGCGTGCAGTTCGTCAAGGATGTCGCGCCCTATGAGCACATGAAAATCCGCATCCTCAATGGCGGCCACGCGGCAATCGCCTATCCGGCGGCGCTGCTCGACATTCATTTCGTGCATGAGGCGATGGAACATCCGCTGATCCGGGCATTTCTGGCAAAGCTTGAAAATGACGAGATCATTCCCGTCATTCCGCCGGTTCCCGATACCAATCTCGCCGACTATTTCGCGCTGATCGAGCGGCGTTTCCTCAATCCGAAAATCGGCGACACCATTCCGCGTCTGGCGCAGGACGGTTCCAACCGCCAGCCGAAATTCATCCTGCCATCCACCGCCGACCGTCTGGCGCGCGGCGAGGATATCGTTGGGCTTTCGCTGGTTTCGGCGCTGTGGTGCCGTTATTTTCAGGGCACTTCCGACAGCGGCAAGGAAATCACCTTCAACGACGCCAGCGCCGAACGGCTTCAGGCAGCGGCGATCAAGGCCAAGGACGATCCGATGGCCTTCCTCGCGCTTGAGGATATCTTCGGAACGGTTGCCGAATCGGAGCTTTTCCGTAAACGCTTTGCCCATGCATTGAAGACGCTGTGGCAAGAAGGCACGGCGAAGACGTTGCAGCTTTATCTGGATGACAAGCTGGCTGAAAAGTGACCATGAGATGGAAGACGAGACCGGGCCCCTTTTGATTTTCGACTGCGACGGCGTTCTCGTCGATAGCGAGCCGGTCTCCATCTCCGTCCTTCTCGACATGCTCTCCCATCTCGGCGTGACGATGGGAGAGGAAGAGGCCTATGAGCGCTTCCTCGGCCGCAGCGTCGCCAGCATGACGGCGACGCTGTTTGAGGATTACGGTGTCGAAACCGACATCGATTTTCTCGACCATATGCGGGCGACGCTGTTTGCGCGTTTCCGCACCGAGCTTCGGCCGATCGACGGCATTGGCGAAACGCTGGACAGGCTCCTGCCGCTGCGGCGCTGCGTCGCTTCCTCAAGCCAGCCGGAACGCATCCGTTATTCGCTGGGGCTGACCGGCCTGATCGACAAATTCGAACCGCATGTCTTCAGCGCCACCATGGTAAAGAACGGCAAGCCGGCGCCGGATCTTTTTCTTCATGCGGCGCGCGAAATGGGCGTCGATCCGCGTCACTGCATCGTGATCGAGGACAGCCCGGCCGGCATTGCCGCCGCAAAGGCCGCGGGTATGGGCGTTTTTGCCTTTACCGGCGGTTCGCATGCGCGCTTTCCCGCATTCCGTGAAAAGATCGCCGGGCTTGGCGCGGATGCGGTGTTTGACGCCATGCCGGATTTGGTCCAACTTGTCGGCAGCTGGAGCATGTCTCCCAAAAGTGTGAGCGGTTTTGGGAAATAGACATGCGAAAAAACAAAAAAGCTTTAAGTGGGAAGGGCGGTTTTGACGGCCAAATGGAACGTGATGCGGGCTGAAGCAGATTTTGCCTGCCGCCGTCGCCGGGTCGTTGCGCAAGGGATGGAATTGCAGTCTTGATGCGTCAAAATCTCGTCGCTGTCGATGTCGGCACCGCCAGCGCCCGGGCCGGCATTTTCGATCCGGCCGGCCGGCTGCTTGCCCGCTCCACCCATCCGATCCTGATGCAGAGGCCGCAGGAAAACCACGCCGAACACGATTCCACCGACATATGGAAGGCGGTCTGCATCGTGGTGAGGGCGGCGCTTGCCGAGGCCGGTGTTTCGCCGCAAAGCATTGCCGCCATCGGTTTCGACGCCACCTGCTCGCTGGTCATCCGCGATGGGCGGGGTGAGCCGGTTTCGGTTTCCGTTACCGGGGAGGACCGGTTCGACACCATCGTCTGGCTCGATCACCGGGCGATATCGGAGGCCGATAGCCTGACGGCATCCGGCCACCGGGTGCTGGATTTTGCCGGCAACAGCGTCTCGCCGGAAATGCAGATGCCGAAGCTGATGTGGCTTAAGACGCATATGCCGGCAAGCTGGTCGCGCATGTCCTTCGCTTTCGATCTGGCGGATTTCCTGACGTGGAAGGCGACCGGTTCAGCGCAGCGTTCAAATTGCACGCAGACGGCGAAGTGGAATTTTCTGGCGCAGGAAAATCCCGGCTGGCAGGCGGATTATCTGGAACTGGCTGGCCTTGCCGATTTGAGAGAGCGGGCAGGGCTGCCGGAGACCACGGTAATGCCGGGTGATAGCATCGGCCCGCTTTCGCCCGAAGCTGCCGCCGAACTGGGTCTCGATACCGGTTGCCAGGTGGCGGCAGGCATGATCGACGCCTATGCCGGCGCGCTCGGCGCATTGGGCGGCTGTCTGTCTGCGGATGTGGGCCGGCATGTGGCGCTGATCGCCGGTACGTCGAGCTGCCTTGTCGCCATGTCGGAGCGGCAGATGCCCGGCCACAGCCTCTGGGGTCCCTATTGGCAGGCGATCCTGCCGGGTCACTGGCTGGTGGAGGGCGGGCAATCGGCCACCGGCGCGCTGCTCGACCATATCGTGCGCATGCATGCGGCAGGCGGTGAGCCGGATACGGCGCTGCATGCCCGCATCGTTGCGCGGGTAACGGAATTGCGCGCGCTCGAAGGCGAGGCCTTCGCCGAGCGGCTGCATGTGCTGCCGGATTTCCACGGCAACCGCTCGCCGCTTGCCGACCCGCATGCGGTCGGCGTCATCAGCGGACTGACTTTGGATACATCTTTCGACAGTCTCTGCCGTCTTTACTGGCGCACGGCCGTCGCCATTGCGCTTGGCGCGCGCCATGTGCTCGATGCGATGGAGCGTTTCGGTTATGCGGTGGAAAGCCTGCACGTTACCGGCGGGCACGTGAAGAACCCGCTGCTGATGGAGCTTTATGCCGATGTGACGGGCAAGCGTATCGTGGTTCCCGCCACCGCCGATGCGGTGCTGCTTGGCACGGCGATGACGGCGGCGACGGCCGGCGGGGTGCATGCGAACCTTGCCGCAGCAGGGGCCGCCATGTATCCGGGCAATGCAGAAATATCAGGCAATCCGGCGCGTGGCCCCCGGTATGAGCGGGATTACCGCCGTTTTCTCGCCATGTACCGCCATCGTCAGGAACTGGAAAGCCTTTGACTTTCTAAAGGCCAATGGCAGGTTAGAGCGCATTGCTGGCGGGTGCCGCTTCTTTCTTCTCCCCGTGGGGGAGAAGGTGGCCCGAAGGGTCGGATGAGGGGGCAAGCTCTACGAATATCTCTACCGTCGCCCCCCTCATCCCGCTGCCGCGACCTTCTCCCCGGCGGGGAGAAGAAACAAGCTGTGGCCGCTCGATCCATAAGCACGCACTGTTTTCGTTCAACTGCGCAGCGAGCGTTTCAGGGCCGTGAGGTTCTTTGCCCTTGCCCTGCCGCTGTCATCGGCGCTGGCGTCAAGCGCACAGAGGGTGAATTCCAGCAGGGATACCAGTTGCAGCAGGCCTTGGCCACCGTTCTGCGCCTGCGGCATGGCAAGGCAGAGATCGGCGCTTTCCGGTCCCCATTCATAAAAGCGTGTGGTGATCAGCAATGTCCTGTAGCCGCTCTTGCGCGCCATTGCCGACAGGCGTTGCAGGGGCGACAGGGCGCCGCCGCAATCCATGATGACGAGCAGCGCCTGCGCGGGGTCGAAATCCCACAGGGCGACATAGGCCGCGCTGTCGCTGCCGAGATAATGGATATGGCCCCGGCTCTCCAGAAGCCGCCCGTAAAAATGCCGCCCGGCGTCGAGACCTTCCGGAGAGGTTGCCAGAAAAACATTGCCCGCCGTGGCGATCTCGTTCATGGCGACCCGCCAGATCGATTGGGTGGTCATGTCGAAAGCGGTCTGGATCGCCTGAATTTGCTGGGACAGAAGCTGTGAAAACGGGTTGGAATGGCGTTCGCCGCCCTCGGCCATGGCGGGTTGGTCGGCGCCGGCCGTTTCTTCGGCATGGCGCAGATCGGCGCGGATGTCACTGAATTGCCGGTATCCCAGCGAACGCAGGAAACGGCCGACCGTCATCGGACTGAGGCTGAGCTTGGCGGCGAGCGTCTGCGCCGTCTCGAACGGCAATTCGTCCAGATGTTCGATCAGATATTTGGCGATCTTGCGCTCTGAAGGGGTGCCTGCCTTCATGGCGCGCGTAAGGTTCAACAGCAGCTTTTCCACCAACGCCTCATTCTTTTATCTTTATTGAACGATGATGCATGCGCGCGCGCAAACGAGCGTGCGAACCGCAATTTGACGGTGGGGGATAGCTTTTCCGGCCTTGTCCTCCACCGGACCGGAATGCGAAATGTAATAGGTATATTATTATATTTTAGAGATACCTTTTATTCAAGAGAAATTCCATCTGCGGTTTAAATCCAGCCATTTGGCATATTTCCGCCCGTCTTGCAGAGCGGGCTGCCAGCGCTTATCTCTCGTCTGGTAAGTGTGTTTCAACGCGAAAGGCGTCGAGGAGTTCCGGATGATTTTTGATGCGGCGAGGCTTGCCTTCCACAATCTCTTTGCCGCCGAAACCCGGTCGGTCTTCTGGAAGGTTCTGGGGCTCACGCTTCTCGTGCTTGCGGCGCTGTGGTTCGCCATCCGCTCGATCTTCATTTATTTCGCCCTGCCGTGGGTGGATACGCTTATCCCCGGCGTGCCGGACTGGGCGGGCTGGTTGACCTTCGTTTTCGCCATTTTCGCCGGCATCGGGCTGGCGCTGGCGCTCGCGCTGCTTATTTCGCCGGTCACCGCCGTCATTGCCGGCCTGTTTCTCGACGATGTCGCCGAAGTGGTCGAGAAAAAGAGCTATCCGAAGGATCCGCCGGGCAAGGCGATGCCGGTCGGCGAGGCCGTTCTGTCGTCCATCAAGTTCTTCGGTGTCGTCATTGCCGGCAACATTGTCGCGCTGTTGCTGCTTCTGGTGCCAGGTATCAATCTCATCGCGTTTTTTCTGGTGAACGGCTATCTGCTCGGCCGGGAATTCTTCGAATTCGCGGCGATGCGCTTCCGCTCGCCCGCCGAAGCGAGGTTGTTCCGCTCAAAACACCGCACCACCGTCTTCATGGCCGGGCTGGTGATAGCGGCCTTCCTGGCGGTGCCGTTCCTCAACCTGTTGACGCCGCTTTTTGCCGCCTCGATGATGGTGCATCTGCACAAGGCCGTCAGCCGGCGCGATCCCTCATTCGCTAGCGGCCGCACCGAACAGCTGCGCGGGTAATTCCACCAGCGGCGCTGGAATATCGAAGGTCTTTTCCGGTGATTTGCAGATATCGGCAATCACGCAGCGTTCGCATTCCGGCTTGCGCGCCTTGCAGCAATAACGCCCATGCAGGATCAGCCAGTGATGGGCATGGAACAGATATTGTTCGGGAATGATGCGGATCAGCCGGTCTTCAACCTCGTCAGGGGTTTTGCCCGGCGCAAGACAGAGCCGGTTGGCAATGCGGAAGACGTGTGTATCCACCGCAAGCGTGGGCACGCCGAAGGCCATGGACATCACCACATTGGCCGTCTTGCGGCCCACACCCGGCAGCGTCACCAGCTCCTCGCGGGTTTTCGGCACCTCGCCGCCGAAATTGTCGATCAGCATCTGCGACAGGGCAATGACGTTTTTCGCCTTGTTGCGGTAAAGTCCGATGGTCTTGATATAACCGATCAGTTCTTCCTCGCCGAGCGCCAGCATCTTTTCCGGCGTATCGGCCACCTTGAACAGCGCGCGCGTGGCCCGGTTCACGCCCACATCGGTCGCCTGCGCGGAAAGCGCCACGGCCACCAGCAGGGTGAAGGGATTGGTATGTTCCAGCTCGCCTTTCGGCTCCGGCCGCTGAATGGAAAAGCGCCGGAAGATTTCGGTGAGCTCGTCCTTCGAATAGGCCGTTTTCACCCGCGCCGGCTTGCGCGCGGATGCCGGATTTGACTTTTTCAATGTTTGGGTGCTGGATCGTTTTTTGGCGACTGTCATGGACTATCTATAGCCAGCCCGCCTTGAGGAAAGCAACGTGGATACGCTCAACGACCAGCCGATTTTCGCGGCGGAACTCGTTCCGCACCGTTCGCTTGGCCGAAGGGGTTTCCGGCTGCTCCTGCTTTTCTCCGGCCTGGCCTGCCTTGTCTATGGCGGCTTCTTCCTCGCCACCGGGGCATGGCCGGTCGGCCTGTTCTTCGGGCTGGATTTCCTGCTGCTTTATGCCGCCTTTCGCGCCAATTACCGGGCGGCGAAGGCGCGGGAAGAGGTCAGCGTCTCGCGCACCAGCCTGTCGATCCGCAAATTTTCTCCCGCCGGGCGGATGGTGGAGCATCGCTTCAATCCCTTCTGGGCGCGCTTCAGGGTGAGGCGGCATGACGAGATCGGCATCGTCTCCATGCATGTGACGGGCGAAGGCCGGGCGACCGATATCGGTTCGTTTCTCAATCCGGATGACCGGGAAAGTTTCGCGAAGGCGTTTGGCGGTGCGCTGGCGACTGTCAGGCGGCGGATGTAAGAGGATAATCCAGCTCTCCCTCCGTCATTCCGGCCCTGAGCCGGAATCCAGCCGACGCGCGTCCGCGCGGCGGAAAAGACTCCTTTCAGCCCAAGGACTTGGGCTGGCTGGATACCGGCTCGAGGCCGGTATGACGGTAGAAATGGAGCAGGGCGCAAGAAACGGGTGGAGACGAAGTCGCTTTAATGGTTTTCTCCTACCCGTTAGGAGATTTGCGATGAACGCCAATATTACGCTGAACGAAGACATCACCCCCATCGGAACGGATTACGACACGGTGCGCGGGGTTATCGAGCTTTTGACGCTGGATTATCGCGAGCAACCCTCCCTCGAAGCCATTGCCGCAGAGCTTGGCCAGTCGCCGACGCAATTGCAGAAGACCTTCACCCGCTGGGCCGGCCTTTCGCCCAAGGCATTCCTGCAGGCCGTAACGCTCGATCATGCCAAGCGGCTGTTGCGCGAAGAGGATTTACCGCTGCTGGAAACTTCCATCGAGGTCGGTATGTCCGGCCCCGGACGCCTGCACGATCTGTTCGTCACCCATGAGGCCATGTCGCCCGGCGAATGGAAGGCCAAGGGCGGCGGGCTGACGATCCGTTACGGTTTCCACACCTCGCCCTTCGGTCTTGCGCTGGTCATGGTGACCGATCGTGGCCTTGCCGGCTGCGCCTTTGCCGATCCGGGCGAAGAAAGGGCGTGTTTCGAGGACATGGCCGGCCGCTGGCCGAATGCGGACTATGTCGAGGATCGCGAAGCGACGGCGCCCTATGCCGCGCGCATCTTCGACCCGTCCATGTGGTCGGCGGACAGGCCGCTGCGCGTCGTGCTGCTCGGCACGGATTTTCAGGTGCGGGTCTGGGAAAGTCTCCTGAAAATTCCGATGGGCCGCGCGGTTACCTATTCGCACATCGCCTGCGATATCGGCCAGCCCACAGCGTCGCGTGCGGTCGGTGCGGCGGTCGGCGCCAACCCGGTGTCCTTCGTCGTTCCCTGCCATCGCGCCGTCGGTAAAAGCGGGGCGCTGACGGGCTATCACTGGGGCCTGACCCGCAAGCGGGCGATGCTCGGCTGGGAAACGGGGAAGGTGTGAGTTTGGTCGACCGTTCCAGCCTCGCAACAAAACGCACCAACGAAGATGCGCTGCCGCGTGGGCTTTCTCCGGCATGGCATGAGAAATGGAGGAGCGGCGTGAGGGCAGGGTTGGCAGAGGCCGCTGCCGGAGAGTTCGTTACTGCAGAAGAGATCGGCGTTGTGTTGAGTAAATATGCCAAGGCATGAAATGCCCGGAGTTCTCGCGTATCGTCATCCTCGGCCCTGTGCCGAGGATCTACTCACGTCGAATAAAATCAATCGGTTGCAGATCCTCGGGACAAGCCCGAGGATGACGGCGGAGGTTGGATGACTGCCCGCGAATGGCCCGACGAGGCCTAAACCAGCTCCATCAACGCTCTTGCCGCCGCCTCGTCTGTAATCAGCGTATTACAGCCGATCCGCTTGATCGTGGCGCGGATGGCGATGGCGCGGTGGGCGCCGCCGGAGGCCAGCACGATGTGTTTGGCCTTGCGCAGCGTGTCGAGATCGATTGCCATGGCGCGCTGGTTGATCGAGTGATCGACCGAGCGACCTTCGGCATCGATGAAATTGAACATGGTGTCGCAAACGCAGCCGGCATCGATGAGTTCCTGCAGCGTCGCTTTCGAAATGAAGCCTTCCGACAGCGAGGTCGAATGCGGGCCGATATCGCCGCAGGAGACGATGGCGAGATCGAGCGTTTCGGCGAGATCGTAAAGCGTCGCAAGCCCGCATTTTTCGATCAGCGCCCGTTTTGTCTCGACGGAATCTACCAGAAGCGGCGCAAGGAACATGTAACATTCCGCTCCGAGCGCGCTCGCCAGCCGCCAGGTGTAATCCAGCGGGTTGGTCTGGTGCACGGCGACGATACCGCCGAGCAGCGAGACGACCTTGCAATTTTCCCGGCGCGGCGGGCGAAAGCTGGAAAGCGAGGCGGTCATGGTGCGGCCCCAGCCGACGCCGATGGTGGCCTCATTCGGCACCGCTTCTGAGAGGAATTGCCCGAGCGCCAGCCCGACGGCTTTGGCCGTGCCTTCGGCGTTCGCCTTATCCGGGGAAGGGATGATCACCGCCTCGTCCAGCCCGTAAGCCGCCTCCAGCCGGCCAGCCAGCTCGACGAAATCCTCAATGCCTTCGTTGATCCATATCTGCACTTCGGAGCGCTTCATCGCCTCGTCCAGAAGGCGGATGACGGTGGAGCGGCTGATGCCCAGTTTCTCGGCGACATCCTTCTGCGTCATGCCCTGATTATAATAGAGCCATGCGGCGCGCAGCCGCAGAGACGCCGCTTCCGAATAGGCCGTATGGGTTTCTCTTCTCAGTTTCGCCACGGTTTCCGCCATTCTTTATGAGCGACCGAGTATCGCAGGCGTGAAACTTATGTCAATTGCGATGCGCAAATGTCTTGACTTTCGACCGTGCCGCTTGCGATAGTCGGAGCCGGACAAACCGCGATTTCGGCCTTGGGCGCACCCCCGGTGCGGGAACGAAATGACGGCTGAGCAAGTTTTCAAGAGATCATGAAGGATCATCAGATATGACATCCAAACTCGAACAACTTCGCGCCATCACCACGGTCGTTGCCGATACCGGCGATATCGAGGCGGTTGCGCGCCTGAAGCCGGTGGATTGCACCACCAACCCCACCATCGTTCTCAAAGCGCTCGGCACACCGGCCTTTGCGGATGCGGTGAAGGAAGCCGTCGCATGGGGCAAGAAGCAGGGCGGCCAGTCTGACGCCGTGGTTGCCGCCGTTGCCGACCGTCTTGCCATTTCCGTAGGCGCGGCCCTTGCCGGTCTCGTTCCCGGCCGTGTGTCGACTGAAGTCGATGCCGACCTTTCCTTCGATACGCAAGCCTCCATCACCAAGGCGCGCCACATCATTGCCGCCTATAAGGAGCGCGGCATCGAGCGTGAACGTATCCTCATCAAGCTCGCCTCCACCTGGGAAGGCATCAAGGCTGCCGAGGTTCTCCAGTCCGAAGGCATCGACTGCAACCTGACCCTGCTGTTCTCGCAGGCACAGGCGATTGCCTGCGCCGAAGCCAAGGTCTTCCTCATCTCGCCCTTCGTCGGCCGTATCCTCGACTGGTACAAGAAGTCCACCGGTGAGACCTACACCGCCGAGACCGATCCGGGCGTCGTTTCGGTGCGCAGCATCTACAATTACTACAAGGCCAATGGCATCAGCACCGTCGTCATGGGCGCCTCCTTCCGCAATGTCGGCGAAATCGAAGCGCTGGCCGGTTGCGACCGCCTGACGATCAGCCCGGCGTTGCTGGAAGAGCTGGACAAGGACAGCGGCAAGCTGGAGCGCAAGCTTTCGCCCGACAATGTCAAGGCAGAGCCGCTGCAGTCGCTCGACGAGAAGGCATTCCGCTGGGCGCTCAACGAAGATGCGATGGCCACCGAGAAGCTCTCGGAAGGCATCCGCCTCTTCGCCAAGGATCTGGTGACGCTGCGCGAAATGGTCCGCAAGGAACTGACGCTGGCTGCGGCCTGATACAAAAAGGGGGAACCATCCACGTTCCCCCTGCGTTTAAGAGATATAAATCTCCAGTCACTCAAAACGCGATCGGATCCCTGCCGGTCGCGTTTTTTTGTGCGCTTCAGAAATTTCCGTTTCCCGTCGCCACTTCGGAAATCCGCTTTGCCGCCTCGCGGATCAGCGCTTCACAGGCCTCGCGTGTCGGGGCCTTGCCGCCAAGCGGGGTAATATAGGGGCAGGTGATGACGGCAAGCGCCGTGCCGTCCAGCGTCAGCACCGGGGCGGAAATATTGCGCACGCCGGCGGTCTGAAGGCTGTCCATGGATTCGAAACCGTTTTTGCGCACCTCCGCCAGCCGCCCGGCAAGGTCCGGCGGCACGGTTTCGCCGCTGCCGCGCACCTGTTCGGTTATCATGATCTGGCGCTGCGCTTCCGTCTGGAAGGCCAGAAGCACATGGCCGGAGCCGGTGTGGAACAGGCTCATCTGCGCGCCGACCCGCATGGACATGGCCCAGTAGGTGGACGATTCCTGTTGGGCGATGACGACGACGCTGCCGCGATCATAAACCGCCAGATGACAGGCCTGCTCGGCGCTTGCCGAAAAATCGCGCATGACCGGTGCGGCGAAAGAAACCAGCCGGCGGATCGGCGCGTGGAAATGCGCCAGCCCGAACATCTTCAGCGTCAATGAGAAGCGGTCTCCCTCAAGTCGCTGCACATAGCCGCGGCGCACCAGCCGGTCCAGCATGCGATAAAGCTCGTTCGGGCTTTTGCCGATAGACTTGGCGATCTCGATCTGCGTCAGCCCGCCATCGGTACGGGCCAGAAGTTCGAGAATGTCCAGACCCTTGTCGAGGGCGGGAGCGCGATATCTTTCGCTGTCGTCGTCGGTCATCTGGCCTCGATGGTGTTTTGCGCGGTCGCCGGGTGGGCAGCCTGAAAATATGGTTGCCCGATAGCCGACATCGACGCAAGTTTGCTTGACGCCATATGAATACCGCGTTTACATATGAATTGTCGATCCATATTTGAGATCATCGAAATTCAGCGGTCCGGTGCCTGAAGGACGGGCGGGCCTTAGCGGGAGGCTATTCATGGTGCAGGATTTTAACGGCCGGACAGTGGTGATCACCGCCGCCGGTCAGGGTATCGGCCGGGCGGCAGCAGAGCGGTTCGTCTCGCTCGGTGCACGCGTCATCGCCACCGATATCAATGAACAGGCGCTTTCGACGCTGAAGGGTGCGGAAACCCGGGTTCTGAACGTGCTGGATGGCGATGGCGTCAAGGATTTCGCCGCCGATATCGGCCATGCGGATGTGCTTTTCAACTGCGCCGGTTTCGTTCATTCCGGCACCATTCTCGATTGCGAAGAGAAGGACTGGGATTTCTCCTTCGATCTCAACGCCAAGGCCATGTATCGCACCTGCCGCGCCTTCCTGCCCGGCATGCTGGAAAAGGGCAAGGGCGCAATCGTCAACATGTCCTCCGTCGCTTCCAGTGTGAAGGGCGTGCCGAACCGTTTCGCCTATACTGCCTCCAAGGCGGCCGTGGTGGGTCTGACCAAGGCCATCGCCGCCGATTTCGTGACAAAGGGCATTCGCTGCAACGCCATCTGCCCCGGCACGGTCGATAGCCCGTCCCTGCATGACCGCCTGCGCGCCACCGGCAATTACGAACAGGCGCTGGCCGATTTCATCGCCCGCCAGCCGATGGGCCGCATCGCCACGCCGGAAGAAATCGCGGCGCTGGTTACCTATCTCGCGTCGGACGAGGCAGGCTTCACCACCGGCCAGATTCACGTCATTGACGGCGGCTGGACTGGCTGAATCTTTTTTAAGGGAGAGAGGAGAGGCGACCGGCGTGGAAAACCGGTCGCCTTTTTTCGTTCAGACGACGGCGCTTCCGGCCATCAGTGCAAGCACGAGGAAGACCAGGAAGATCACCACGGCGATGAAGAACAGGATTCGGGCCACGCCCGCCGCGGCTGCCGAAATGCCGGTAAAGCCGAATACGCCCGCGATCAAAGAGATAACAAAGAAAATAAGAGCCCACTTCAGCATGGCGCTTCCCCTTTTGCATAATTTCCCGAGCCCGCCGCCCCGCGACAGGCTCGGTAAAATGACGCGCAAAAGGCGAAAATGTTCCATACGCCCGCAAAAATCGTTATTTTAGAGTGTTTTCGCTTTTCTTCGAATAGCGAAAACACTCTAACTCTTGTTTTGGCGCATTTCTGGACGGAAAACCGGGGTCCACTTTTCCTGGGAATGCTCTAGAAGCCTGTTTCCCCTGCCGCATCGATCCTCCTCGCCTTCAAGGTGGTGCGGATGAAGGTGGCAACGAAAGCAAGGCTCATGAACATGACGATGGTGGGGGCCGGCGCGCTGTCGATGAGGAAGCTCAGCCATATGCCTGCCAGCGATGAGGTTATCGCCACCGCAATGGCCACCAGCAGCATGGCGGAAAAACGCCGGGTCAGCAGGAAGGCGATGGCGCCCGGTGCGACCAGCATGGCAACCGAAAGGATGATGCCCACGGCCTTCAGCGCGCCGACCACGGTGAGCGACAGAACCATCAGCAGACCGTAATGCAGCACTCGCACCGGCAGGCCGATGGCTTTCGCATGCTGCGCATCGAAGGCGTTGACCAGCAGATCCTTGCGCAAAATGCCGAGAAACAGCGTGGCGAAAAGCGCAATCAGGCCCGTCTCCAGCATATCCGACGGCGCAATGCCCAGCATGTCGCCGAAGAGAATGTGGTCGAGATGCACATCGCTCTGCACCTTCACATAAAGCACCAGCCCCAGCCCGAACATGCCGGAAAAAACGATGCCCAGCACCGTGTCTTCCTTGATGCGGCTGTTTTCCTTGATGAAACCGGTGCCGAGCGCGCAGATCATGCCGGCGATGAAGGCGCCGATGGAAAGCGGGATGTTGACGATATAGGCCAGCACCACGCCGGGCAGCACGGCGTGGGAAACCGCATCGCCCATCAGCGACCAGCCCTTCAACACCAGAAAACAGGAGAGCATCGCCATCGGCACCGCGATCATCAGGGTGATGACGAAGGCATATTGCATGAAGGGCAGCTGAAACGGCAGGATGGCGAGTTCGAGATAGTCGCTCATGGCGTCTCCTCCAGCGCCCTGCGGGCCTTGGCGCGGGAAGCAAGCAGGCCGTGCTTGGGCGCAAAAACGAAGGCAGCAAGGAATATCGCCGTCTGCAGCACGACGATGACGCCGCCGGTCGCGCCATCGAGGAAATAGCTGAGATAAGCGCCAACGAAGCTGGTGGCCGCGCCGATGATGAGGCTCATCAGGATCAGCCGTTCGAAACGGTCGGTCAAGAGATAGGCGGTGGCGCCCGGCGTCACCACCATGGCGACGACGAGGAAGGCCCCAACGGTCTGGAGGGCGGCAACCGTGGAAGCGGCCAGCAGGGTGAAGAAGATCACCTTCAGCACTTCCGGCTTCAGCCCCACGGTGCGGGCGTGGTTCTCATCGAAGAACACCACCATGAAGTCACGCCATTTCAGCGCCAGCACGATGAGGCTGATGCCGCCGATCAGCGCGAGCTGGATGGTGTCTTCGGCGGTGATCGCCAGAATATTGCCGAGCACGATGGTCTGGATATTCACCGAGGTGGGCGACAGCGACACCATGAACAGGCCAAGCCCGAAAAACGAGGTGAAGATCAGCCCGATGATCGCGTCTTCCTTCAGCCGCGTCTTCTGGTTCAGGAACAGCATGGAACCGGCCGCAAGCCCGCCGGAAAGGAACGCGCCGAGCGAAAAGGGCAGGCCCAGCATATAGGCGCCCGCCACGCCCGGAACGATGGCATGGGAAAGCGCATCGCCGATCAGCGACCAGCCCTTCAGCATCAGATAGGCAGAGAGAAAGCCGCAGACGCCGCCCACCAGTGCGCTGACCCAGATGGCATTCAGCATGTAACCATAGGTGAAAGGCTCAAGAAGGCTGTCTATCATCGACTTTTTCTTTCGGAGCCTCAGGGTCGCGCGGGTTCTGGCCGTTCTTGCCGTAGATCACGAAAGGCCGCTCGTCATCGGTAATGACCTTCACCCGGCGCGGATCGGCGTCGTTATGCAGGTCTGCCCCGCCCAGCACGAAGTGGCGCAGGCTGCCGCCGAAGGCTTTTTGCAGGTTCTCCTCGTTGAAGGTATCCACCGTCTTGCCAGATGCCAGCACCGTGCCCTTGACGAAGACGGCGCGGTCACAGAATTCCGGCACGCTGCCGAGATTATGGGTGGAGACCAGCATGACGCGGCCCTCGTCGCGCAGCGCCTTCAAAAGTGCGACGATCTGCTCTTCCGTCGTTACGTCGACACCGGTGAAAGGCTCGTCCAGCAGGATCACCTGACCCTCCTGCGCCAGCGCGCGGGCCAGAAACACCCGCTTCTTCTGCCCGCCGGAAAGTTCGCCGATCTGGCGCTTGCGATAGTCCAGCATATTGACGCGTTTCAGCGCCTCTTCGACCATGTGATGGTCGCGTTTCGAGGGGATGCGCAGGAAATTCATGTGGCCGTAACGGCCCATCATCACTACATCCTCCACCAGCACCGGAAAACTCCAGTCCACCTCCTCGGCCTGCGGCACATAAGCGACGAGGTTTTTCCTGAGCGCTTCCTTCACCGGCAGGTCGAAAATAGAGACGGAGCCAGCGGCGAGCGGCACGAAACCCATGATCGCTTTGAAAATCGTGGACTTGCCGGCGCCATTGACGCCGACAAGTGCAGTGATCGTTCCGCGGGGGATGGAAAAGCTGGCATTTCTTAATGCGGTGTGGCCGTTTCGATAGGTCACTGTCGCATTTTGAACCGTCAGGCCGCCGCCTGATTTTTTACTGCCCATTCTCATGAAGACAGCCCCTTGGCAATGGTTTCGCTGGTCACGCGCAAAAGGTCCAGATAGGTCGGAACCGGGCCGTCCGCCTCGCTCAGCGAGTCCACATAGAGGATGCCGCCATAGGCCGCGCCGGTTTCCTTGGCCACCTGCTCTGCGGGATCGGCGGAAACCGTGCTTTCGCTGAAGATGACGTGGATATTGTGCTCGCGCATGGCGTCGATCACGCCGCGCACCTGCTGCGGTGTGCCCTGGCTGTCGGCATTGACCGGCCACAGGAACAGTTCCTTCAGGCCGAAATCGCGGGCGAGATAAGAAAACGCGCCTTCGCTCGTTACCAACCAGCGCTTGTTTTCCGGCAGAACGGAAAGCGTGTCGCGGATTGGCTGCACGGTGGCTCTGATCTTGTCCGAATAGGCCTTGGCATTGGCGGCATAGACATCGGCATGGGCAGGGTCGATTTCGGTCAGGCCCTTGCGGATATTTTCCACGTAGATCAAGGCGTTATCGGGCGACATCCAGGCGTGCGGATTGGGTTTTCCCTGATAGGCGCCGCCGCTGATGGCCATCGGTTCCACGCCGTCGCTCACCGTCACGCTCGGCACGCCGGAAAGGTTGGCCAGGAACTTTTCAAACCACAATTCCAGATTGAGGCCATTGCGAAGCACCAGATCGGCCTTGCGGGCTTTGAGAATATCGCGCGGCGTTGGCTGGTAGTTGTGAATTTCAGCGCCCGGCTTGGTAATGCTTTCCACCTCGGCCGCATCGCCCGCCACATTGCGCGCCATGTCGGCGATGATGGTGAAGGTCGTCACGACAGTCGGCTTTTCCTGAGCAACGGCAGCGCCGGGCAGAAAAAGCGAAAAAGCGAAAATCGCGTGGCGGATTTTATGGACGTTCACGGGGCTCACCAGATTTTGTTGCGATTAATTCGCAATACCATCTGTTATAAAATCACGCTTGTCAACGCTATTGCAAATCATTCGCAAATTAGTGCATTTCGCAAATGTCCGAAAATGGTGCGTTTTTGCCGGTGTTGCACCGGCGGGATTAAACTTTTTTCAATGAGAAAGCGGCACTATCGCAAGGCTCGGACAGCGTGGTCCGGAGCTTGTCCCGCGTGTGTTCCTCATCCTTCGAGCCACGTTTGGGGGTGAGGGCGTAAGACGGGGTACTTGATGTCAGGATGTTGCGGGTGAAAGCTGTATTCGGACGAATGCGGTTTTCGCGCAAGCTCGTTATGATTGGAGGCGGGATCCTGCTTTTGGCGGGTGCGACCGGCTCTGCTGCCGTATTTATCGGCAGCGAGCGGCTGCTCGGCCCATCCTATGCCTCCACCAACGGGCTTTCCTGCGACGCGGTCCAGACGGTCAATATCCGCAAGAACGGTTCCCTATGGGTCCGCAAATTCATTCGTACCCAGGGCGGTGACGGCACAGAGCGGCTGAAGACTGCGCTTCGTGTCGCAAGGGCGGTTTACGATAAGCAGAAACCCGATCTGGTTCAGGTCTCCGTGCTCGACAAGAACGGTCCGCAGCTGCGCTCGGAAATGCGTGGCCGTGCCATTGCCGCACAGGTGGTTTTCATTCCCGATCCGGCAAAAATTCCCGAAGGCGCGGATGCCCATCGTTATTCGGCCTTTTATTACGATGGCGCCGCCAATGCCAGCGGCCAGTTTTACGGCTTGCGTATCGATCTGCCGCTGGAAGATGCCGAGGCGCTGGCGGCAGGCCTCAGCGATTCGGCCGATTGTGCGACCCCGGCTCTGGATGCCGGTTCTGAAGGCCATGAAGGAAAACCCGCGAAAACTGCGACGGGACACGGCGAAACCAAAGATGACGGCGCGGGCGGCCATGGCGGCGCGCCGGCGGAAGCCAACGAAGGCGGGGCTGCCCATGGCGAAACCCCGTCTCCCGAAGCGCATGGCGAACCGGCTGCCGACGAACTTCTCACCTCGACGCCGGAAGCCGATGGCGGCAGCATCTTCAGCCTGTCCTATCTGAAATCGCTGATCTTCGGCAAAGGCTCGACGACCGCACAGGCGGCGGAAGAAAAGCCGGCTGCCGAAAATGCGCCGGCGGAAGAACCCGGTGCGGAGAAAAAGGCCGCGAGCCACTAAGCGGGCGAGGGCGGTTTCTCCCCGAACCCTTCCGTGGCTCGCATCTGACCTGTCATATATCCGGCCCGATCCGAAGTCGGCCAGCCGGATTTGGAAATTTCTTCCGTTTGTTGACGATTGCCGGAGAGAAACTCTGCGACAGGGCGGCAAAGGCGGCAATGCGGGCGATCAGCTTTTCCCGATCGCCCTTTGTCACGGCTTCGTAGCTCTCGATCTCGTCGATATAACCCGTCAGCCAGTCTTGATATTTGCCTTCGTTCCAAAGGCGCTCAGTCGCAAACACCGTGTCTTCCAGCCGATCATAGGCAACGAGCGTCCGTCGCCAGCGATGCTCGTCGAAATCCAGCGCGCCGTTGGCGAAGAGCGATCCGACCTCGAGGCCGTAGCTCATCAGCTTCGCAGAGCGTTCCGGCGGCATGGTGAGGTTCAGCCCGCCTTCCTCCTCGTTGAGGAAAACGCGGGCGATGCGTTCTCTCTGGCCCGGCATGGTGGCGAGCGACTGATCCTGCCAGTCCTTCGCCGAGCTTAGGATGCTGCCGAGAAAGCCGCTCATTTTTTCCATCTTGTGAACGGGCACGCCGATCCCTTCGCCGGCCGCCTGCGGGATCGTGACGCGCTTACCGCTGCTGGCGATGGATTTCGGCAATTCATCGAGGCTAAGCGCGAAAGTGGGACGCGACGGAAGCAGGGCATCGAAAAGATGAATGGGGAAGTTGCTGCTGATGCCGCCATCGGAGAACCAGATTTTCGCCTTCATGACGGGCCGCGCTTTGCCGCCGAGACGCTGCACGATATCCAGCGTGCCGCGATCGTTGGTATAGGCCGGAATGGCCTTGAACAGCACCGGGAAGCTCAGGCTCATGCGCGTTGCGATGATGACCGGCAACTGGGCGGGCTCCGGAAAAGCCTTGAGTTCGGGAAAGGGGCCGCCCGGTGTTGCGACCTGCTTCAGCCAGTTCATCACGGCCGCGGGAAAGAGCTGGCTCCATTCCGTCGGGTCGTAAGCCACCATGAGACTGGTGGTCGGAAGCGTGTGCGGCCGCCGCATCGACAGGTTCGTCGTCACCATCTTCAGGTTGATGACCGGCTTCTCCGGCTCCGCGCCGATGAGATCGCCGAAGGTCAGCGGTGGCGCGGTTGCTGCGTCGCTGCCGAAAGCGATGTCCTGGATCGATGCATGAAGCCATTCCGTCAGGCCCGGAACCTCGGCATCGGAAACCGTCAGTCCCGAGCAGAAACCGAAGCCGTCTCTTGGCAACCGGTAGAAAACCAACCACAGGATCTGGCCGAGGATGCCGGCCAGCATTCCCACCAATCCCCCGAGAACCGACCCGGCCCAACCGCCGCCCAGAACCCACAAGGCGCCGGCGCCGATGACAATGCCAACTATGGCTGCCAGCGGAAAAGCCAGGAGCAAGCCCAGGACCTTGCCCGGCCAGCCGCCGGCCTGCGCCCACAGCAGGTAACGCATCAGCGGGCGAAAACGGCGCTGCGGCTGGAAAAGCCTGTCCAGAATGGTGGGTATCGTGTCGCAATGAGCCTGCAGGCGGGTGAAGCCATCCGGATCGTTTCTGACGGTGCGGGAATATTCCGCCGCCGCCGCAAAGGCGGCGGCAATCGCCCCGGCCGATGTGCCGCCTATCGAGCGGAAGCGATACCGGCGCGCCAGTTCCAGAACCGCATAGGGATAAACGACGCCGGAGGTGATGCCGCCTTTCATCACCACGTCGCATTCCTTTTCAGGTGCGGCAAACATATCGGGCTGGTATTTGGGAAGCTCATTCTCGGGCATGCGTATCTTCCCCCCGGCGGCTCCTGATCGAAAGCCGTCAAACACAATGCGAATGATGGAGAATGGGTATCACAAGTTGAGGTGAGGTCGCCAGTATATTCTACTAAAAGTTAAATAAACTTGCGCGATCCGTTCGCTGAAAGCCGGATGATTACTTGCGGGCGTCTATCTATGGAGGGGAAAACCGGCAGACAAACGGGCGAAACCTCGCCACACTCCCCGACGTCAAGAAAATACGCCCCTCCCCACCAGCGAGAAAATCGGGGCGCGGAAGGCGGCCGTGAGGCCGCCCCGGGTTTCGTCCGATCAGTCCGCCTTGTTGCGGCGGGCCGGGAAGAGGATGACGTCGCGGATCGACGGCGCGTTGGTCAGAAGCATAATCAGGCGGTCGACGCCGATGCCGAGGCCGCCGGCGGGTGGCATGCCCTGGTCGATGGCGTCGAGGAACTCGTCGTCCAGCTGCTTGTCCTTTTCGCCGCGGGCGTGCGCCTGTTCCAGCTGCTCCACCATCCGGCGGCGCTGTTCTTCCGGGTCGTTGAGTTCGGAGAAGGCATTGCCCACTTCCCAGGCGTTGCAATAGCTTTCGAAACGCTCGACGAGGCGCGGTTCGCCCGGCACTTCCTTGGCGAAGGGCGAGATGTCCTTCGGGAAATGCGTGACGTGGCTCGGCTGGATCAGCGTGCCTTCCACCTTCTCCTCGAAGATGAAGGCAAGGCATTCGCCCCAGGTCCAGTCCTTCTCCACCGCAAAACCGGCAGCCTTGGCGGCGGCGCGGGCTTCTTCGTCGGTCTTGATGGCGAGGAAATCGATACCGGTCGCTTCCTTCACCGCATCAGGCATCGGCACGCGCTTGAACGGACCCTTGAAGGAGATCGTCTGGCCCTGGAATTCCACTTCGGTCGTGCCGTGAAGGGCAATCGCCAGCGTCTCGAACAGCCGCTCCACGAGACCCATGATGTCTTCGTAGTCGGCATAAGCCCAGTAGCACTCCATCATGGTGAATTCAGGATTGTGCCTGGTGGAGACGCCTTCGTTGCGGAAGTTGCGGTTGATTTCGAACACCTTGTCAGTGAGGCCCGAAACCAGCGTGCGCTTCAGGAACAGTTCCGGCGCGATGCGCAGATACATGTCCATTTTCAGCGTGTTGTGGAAGGTCTTGAACGGATCGGCCGTCGCGCCGCCATAGATGGTCTGCAGCATCGGCGTCTCGACTTCGAGGAAGCCTTCGGCCTCCATGAAACGGCGGATGCCAGAGAGGATCTTCGAACGCTGCAGGAAGCGCAGCTTGGATTCCTCGTTGGAGAGAATGTCGAGGTGGCGCTTGCGGTAACGCAGCTCGATGTCGGAGACACCGTGCCACTTCTCGGGCATCGGCAGCAGCGACTTCGTCAGCATGGTGATTTCTTCGGCGTTGATCGTCAGCTCGCCGCGCTTGGTGCGGCGCACCTTGCCGGTCACGCCGATGATGTCGCCGATATCGATCATCGGAAGCAGGTTGCGCGCCGCTTCCGGCGTCGTATCCTTGTGGGAGAAGATCTGCACCTTGCCGGATGCGTCATGGATATCCATGAACATGCCGGAATTGCGCGAGGAATAAACGCGACCGGCCACCGTCACCGTATCGCCGGTTTCGACGTCGGCTTCGATATCGGCATATTTTTCCGCAAGCTCCGCATTGGTCAGCGTGCGGTGGAAATGCGCCGGATAGACATCGCCGATCTGCTCGCGCAGCAGCGCAAGTTTCTGGCGGCGCACTTCGGTGGCGTCGGAGGAGAGGGCGGTGGTTTCGGTCGTCTTGTCGTTCATCGTAATCGCCTTCAGCGGCTTTGTTCGTTGCGGTTACCCTGTGCGCTCCGGGCTTACCCCCCTCTGTCCTGCCGGACATCTCCCCCTCAAGGGGGGAGATCAGATGCCGCGCCCGCCCGTTCCATGGGCAAGGTGTCAGCCGCTTGTCGATCTCCCCCCTTGAGGGGGAGATGCCCGGCAGGGCAGAGGGGGGTACCCCGAGCAGAGGGGTATATTCAGAATGCTGCCGTCACCGCCAGCACATAACTATCAGCTTCCGCTGCCCACCATCGTGGCCACAACGGTAATCGCAGCCTTCAGGCGCTGGCGCACGACGGAGCGGCCGAGCAGCGCCATCGAGTCAAACAGCGGCAGCGAGCGCGAGGAACCGGACATGGCCACAAACAGCGGCGGCGTCACCACGCGCAGCTTCTTGCCTGTGCGTTCGGCGACATCGCGCAGCTCCGCCTCGATCGCTTCCACATTCCAGTCCGTCATCTTCTCGAGGTCGGCGGCAACCGTGGTGAGGATTTCGTGGATTTCCTCGGGTTTGCTCTTCAGCCCGGCGAAGGAAGCCGGCGTCAGGCCGACATCGCTCGCCAGCAGGAAGCCGGCGAGGTTCGGCAATTCGCCGAGTCTTGAAATGCGGCTCTGGGCAAGCTTCAGGCCTTCGGTCAGGCGGGCATTTTCCATCGCCCATTCCAGGGTGCGGGAAATGAACTCCTCCGGCGAAAGCTTTTCGCGCAGCCAGCGGCCGTTCAGCCAGTCCAGCTTCTGGATGTCGAAGATGGCGCCGGCCTTGGACAGCGCTTCTGGGTCGAACTTCGCCGCCAGCTCGTCCATGGTCAGAAGTTCTTCGCCTTCGGCGATCTGGATGAAGAACAGGCCAAGGAAGTTCATCAGCGCTTCCGGCAGGTAACCGAGCGCGGAATAATAGGAGATCGAGGTCGGGTTCTTGCGCTTGGAAAGCTTCGACTTGTCGGCGTTGCGCATCAGCGAAAGATGCATGAACGTGGGCTGGTCCCAGCCGAAATAACGGTAAAGCAGAATGTGCTTGGGCACAGACGCCAGCCATTCCTCGCCGCGCGCCACATGGGTGATCTTCATCAGATGGTCGTCGATGACGTTGGCCATGTGATAGGTCGGCATGCCGTCGGCCTTGATCAGCACCTGCATATCGACCGAATCCCACGGGATCGAGACATCGCCATAAACGCCGTCATGGAAATCGCACGAGCCTTCGGTCGGGATTTTCATGCGCACGACGTTGGCTTCGCCGGCGGCGACGCGGGCGGTGACTTCCTCGGCCTTCAGGTTGAGGCAATGGCCGTCATATTTCGGCGGCTTGCCGGCGGCGCGCTGGGCTTCGCGCATTTCTTCCAGCCGCTCGGGCGTGCAGAAACAGCGGAAGGCATGGCCTTTTTCCAGCAGCTCTTCGGCATAGGGCCAATACATGGCCTTGCGCTCGGACTGGCGGTAGGGACCGTAAGGGCCGCCGACATCCGGGCCTTCCGACCAGGTCAGCCCGGTCCAGCGCAGCGCTTCCAGCACCTTCTGCTCATATTCGAGGGTCGAGCGGGTGGCGTCGGTATCCTCGATGCGCAGGATGAACTCGCCGCCATGTTTCTTGGCGAAGAGATAGTTGAACAGCGCGATATAGGCAGTGCCGACATGCGGCTCGCCGGTGGGGGAAGGTGCGATGCGGACGCGAACGCCGGAAGTGGTCATGAAATTCACTCGTCGTGACGTGGCAGTGACATCGGGGCGGTTTCACCCGTCTGTCACGATGTTTTCGTTTGGATGCGGCAGGAAATCATGTTGGAAGACGCAATGAAAGCGCCTTTTGCACATTCCCGTTCGGCTTCGGCTTAGGCCATATTCTGCCGCAGGCGTCAAGGAAATACGAAGCCCGCGCTGGTTCAGCGTCCTAGCCGAGAGCCCTAGCTCACTGGCCAGACGTAAAGCAGCATGGGAATGCTGGCGATGACGATCATGATCGACAGCGGCAGGCCGAGGCGCGGATAGTCGCTGAAGCGATAACCGCCCGGACCCATGACCAGCGTGTTGCACTGGTGGCCGATGGGGGTGAGGAAATCGCAGCCCGCGCCGATCGCCACCGCCATCAGAAAGGCCTCCGGCCGAAAACCGAGCGTGGTGGCGAAACCGGCGGCGATGGGGGCCATGACCAGCACGGTGGCGGCATTGTTGAGAAAGGGCGTCACCGCCATGGCGGTGAGCAGGATCATGCCCAGCGCCGCAAAGGGCGGCAATCCCTGCGCGGCATGACCGAGCCAGGCGGCGATCAGTTCGCTCGCCCCGCTGGTGCGGAGCGAGTCGCTGACGGGAATAAGGGCGGCGAGCATGACGAGGATCGGCCCGTCGATGGATTTATAGACCTCGGTGAGCGGGATGGCGCCGACCACGATCATCATGAAGGCAGCGGCGAAAAAGGCGACGGAGACCGGCACCAGCCCGCTGCCGGCGGCGATCATGGCGGCGGCGAGCACGATGACGGGCAGAAGCGCGCGGCGCTGCACGCCCAGCAGGATTTCCCGCTGCGCCAGCGGCAAGAGCGAAAATTCCTGCAATACCTGCGGCAGGTTCTTGCGGCTGCCCTGCAAAAGAATGACGTCGCCCGCCTGCAATGTCAGCTCGGAGAGCCGCTGGCTGACGCGCTGGCCGCGCCGGCTCACCGCGATCAGATTGACGCCACGCGTATAGGACAGCGCGAGTTCACGCGCCGAAATGCCGTTCAGAACCGATTCATTGCTGATGACCGCTTCCATGGAAATGAGATCTGCGGTTTTTTGGCCGTTTTCCATCAGCGGCTTGCCGGAAAGCAGAAGCTTCGCCTGCGAGACGATGCGGTCCAGCCCCTCCGGGCTGCCTTCGAGGAGAATCGTGTCACCCGCCTTCAGCGTCACGTCGGGGAAGGGGGAGATGCGCCGCGGCCCGCGCAGGATGGTGCTGGCGATCACATCGCCGTCGGCCTGTTTCAGCAATTCGCGCAGCGGCTTCTCCGCATGGGTGCTGTCGCCGGGCAGGGTGGCTTCAGCGGTATAGGCGGACTGGTCGAGAATATCCTCCACCGACGCCTGCTGGCGGTTGCGCACCGGCAGCAGCCGGTAACCGAAGGTCAGGAAGATGATGCCGATGACGGTCAGTCCCGCGCCGACGGGCGTGAAGTCGAACATCGAAAAACTCTGCCCGGTCATTTCCTCGCGCAGCCGCGACACGACGATGTTGGGCGAGGTGCCGATCTGCGTCATCAGCCCGCCCAGCAGGGCGGCAAACGCCATGGGCATCAGATAATAGGAGACCGGGCTGCCGGATTTGCGGGCGAACTGGAAGGCGACCGGCATCATGATGGCGAGCGCGCCGATATTCTTGATAAAGGCCGACATGACGGCGACGACGATCATCAGGAAGGCGAGCTGCAGGCTCTTGGAGTGCATTTCGGGAAAATATTTCTTGATCGTCATATCGACGATGCCCGACCGCGCCACGGCCGAGCTGACCACCAGCGCACTGCCGACGATGATGACGATATCGTCCGAAAAACCGGAAAAAGCTTTTTCGAAAGGCACGACGCCGAGCGCGACGGCCACGAGCAGCGCACTGCAGGCGACGACATCGTAACGCAGCCTGTCCCAGATGAACGCGACCATCATGCCGGCGATGACGGTGAAGGCGAGAATCTGGTCTGTCGTCATGCTGGCTTATGCTTTCGAAGGAGAGTCGGCGGGAATGACTCTATCGATGAGGATATCGAAGAACGCAAGCCGGGGTGAAGCGGTTCCGGGCTGGATGTCATTCCTATCTCTTCGTCATGCCGGCCGTGAGCCGGCATGACGGAGCGGAGGCATCGTCAGAGAAGAAAATGGGCAATGTCGTCCCAGGCTGGATTGAGATCTTCAATCAACTTGATCTTCTATGCCCGCGGCCAGTTTTTTATCGTCTTTTCTCTCGCAATTGCGTCCGTGACGAGATCGTATGTTTCGAACCACACAAGCGTCTTAACGCCATAACGCGTTGTGAATCCGGGGGTCAGGTTGTTCTGATGTTCATATAAACGGTGAGAAAGGTCGCTTGTTACGCCAGTATAGAGCGTCCCGTTTCTTTTGGATGCAAGAATATAAACGTAACCTTGGCGCATGAGAAAAGCATGCGCAAAGGTCATTGTTTTGGCAAGAGGCGAAATTATTTCCGTCATACCGGACTTGATCCGGTATCCAGCCGCCGCGCGTCTGCGCGGCGAGAAGAGTCCTTTCAGCCCAAAGACTTGGGCTGGCTGGATTCCGGCTCAAGGCCGGAATGACGGTGGCGAGATGCCGTTAGTGCGTATCGCCTGCCGCCTCCGCCTTCTTCCGACGCTTCGCATTGCGGGCCAGCATGTTGAGCAGTTCCACCAGCGCCGAGAACGCCATGGCGGCATAGACGTAGCCCTTCGGAACATGGAAGCCCATGCCTTCGGCGATCAGCGTCGTGCCAATCATCATCAGGAAGGCGAGCGCCAGCATGACGATGGTGGGGTTGCGCTCGATGAAGTTGGCGAGCGGCGTTGCGGCCAGCAGCATGACGGTGACGGCAACGACGACGGCGACGATCATGATCGGCAGATGCGGTGTCATGCCGACGGCGGTGATGATGCTGTCTACAGAGAAAACAAGGTCGAGCAACAGGATCTGGCCAATGGCGGCTCCGAAATTCATCGCGGCCGGGCCACCCACCATGTCTTCCTTGTGATCTTCCGGGTCGACATTGTGGTGAATTTCCTTGGTCGCCTTCCATACCAGGAAGAGACCACCCGCTATGAGGATCATGTCTTTCCACGAGAAGGGGTGGCCGAAGGCTTCGAAAACCGGCGTGGTGAGCTGCACGATCCATGCGACGGTGCCGAGCAGGCCGAGGCGCATGACGAGCGCAAGGCCTATACCGATCTTGCGGGCTTTTTCGCGCTGTTCGGGCGGCAGCTTGTTGGTGAGGATGGAGATGAAGATCAGGTTGTCGATGCCGAGCACGACCTCCATGACGATCAGTGTGACGAGCGCCACCCAGGCGGCGGGGTCAGATAGAAGAGGGAGAATGGACTCCATCAGGTAGGTTTTCCTTTCAGCAACAAGGCCAGCCGAAACATTCGGTGGGTGGAATTTATAGCGCAATACGCGAGAAACAAGGAGTTGATGGCTCCGGGGCGCAAGATTTCATCGAAATTTCGCGCAGGCCGCGTATTGGCGTTCACGCCGTTGCTGAATGATCTCAGGCCTTGTCTGTTCCGTAAGCCGCCATGAATACGTTGATGGCGCTGCTGATAACCCGGTCCAGTTCCTCGTCGGGAACCGGGCCTTCCAGTTCGCCGAACAGCCGCAGCTTGAAGAAGGTGCCGGTGGAAAGCTCGATATATTGCCGGGCGGCCAGCTCAGGATCGTCCACTTTCAGATGGCCGATCTCGACCTGATGTTCGATGAAGTCCAGGAGCACGGTGCGCACGTTGTTCGGAGCCGAAAGGAAAAAGCGCTGCGCCAGTTTCGGCATGCGATCGATGACGCCGAGCACCGAACGCATGGCGGGAATCATGTCCGAACAGATCATCTTGTTGGCAAAGGCCTTGCCGAACTGTTCCAGCCCCTCGCGCACCTCCTCGGTGCCCTCGAGAATATGGCGCATGGAGGTGGCGAATTCGTTGCGATGGTGGTCGACGAGCGCGACGAACAGATCCTCCTTGTTGGAGAAATAGACGTAGATCGTGCCCTTGGAAACGCCGGCTTCACGCGTGATGTCGTTCATGCTGGCCGCGTCGAAACCCTTGCGCTTGAACACACGCCAGGCGCCCGCCAGAATCTGCTCGCGTTTGGCCGGGTCTTCACCCGCCGCAAAACGCCCGGCGGCATTGCCCGGACAGCCCGTTTCCGTTTCCGTCTCCATATCCCTGTCTTCACCTGCCATCGCTACCGTCTCTTAGCATCGCAATGGCGTAAAAAAAATTAACCGAACGTCGAACCAATCGGTTCGATAACACTTGATATGTGTCAGGAAAGAGATTATGTCAATCGAACCGAACGGTTCAGTTCGAAAAACTTTCTTCAATTTATCACGGTAAGCTCTCTCATGTCGGCCCAGAAGAATAATGCGGTTCGCGCCGTCAACGATGCGGAAGAGGCGGATATCTCCGCCAAGGCCGAGACCTCTCCGGCAAAGCCGGCTGAGGCCGCGCCGCCGCAGCAGCCCCAGACCATTGCGGCGCCGAAGCAGAAGAAGCGTTCGAAGCTTCTGCCGGTCATCGCGGTTGCCCTTCTCGCCGGCGCCGGCTGGTACGGTTACAACTGGTGGGTTGACGGCCGCTTCATGGTGTCGACGGACGACGCCTATATAGAAGGCGATATCGCCGTCATCGCACCGAAGGTTTCGGGCTATGTCGCCAAGGTGAACGTGGTCGAGAACCAGGAAGTCAAGGCGGGCGATCCGCTGGTGACGCTGGACGACGGCGATTATCGCATCGCGCTCGATCAGGCCGAAGCCCAGATCCGCACCGAGCAACTGTCACTGAAGCGCATCGATGCGCAGATCGTCGGCGGCGAAGCTTCGCTGGAACAGGCCGTCGCCCAGAAGGGTGCGCTGGATGCCGCCCTTCGCGGTGCCGAAATCACCCAGAAGCGCGCCAGCGAGCTGCAGGCGAAGGATGTCGGCACGGTTGCCGCTTCCGACAATGCGCAGGTCGCGCTCGATCAGGCCAAGGCGAATGTCGTGGCCGGCGATGCCGCCATCTCCTCGGCCAAGGCCAATGTGGAACTTCTGCGCGCCCAGCGCGAGGAAGCCGAAAGCACGATCCGTTCGCTGCAGCTTTCCCGCGACAAGGCCGCCCGCGATCTTTCCTTCACGGTTCTGAAGGCGCCCTATGACGGTGTCATCGGCAATCTGGCGGTTCAGAACGGCGATCTGGTTTCGGTCGGCAAGCGTCTGGCTTCGCTGGTGCCGATGAACGAGCTTTATATCGACGCCAATTTCAAGGAAACGCAGCTTGCCCGCGTCGTGCCCGGTTCGAAGGTGCGCGTGCATGTCGACGCCTTTGACGACGCGACGATCGAGGGCACGGTGCAGTCGATTTCGCCCGGCTCGGGCTCGGTTTTCTCCATGCTGCCGCCGGAAAATGCGACCGGCAACTTCACCAAGGTCATCCAGCGCGTGCCGGTTCGTATCGTCTTCTCAAAGGAAGACCTTGCAAAGCACAATCTGCGCGCGGGCCTCAGCGTCGTTGTCGATGTCGATACCCGCACGGCGCCGGAAGGCACCAGAACGGCGCAAGTTAACCCGGAAGCCAAGTAAGGCGCATCGCTGATGCGCCGTTGAGGTCAAGATCATGGCGGCTACGGTTGTCGGTACGGGCGGGGCGTCCATCCCCGCCGATCCCCCGATGGACAGGCGCAGGCTCATCGCGTTTTTCGCGATGGTCTTCGGCATGTTCATGTCCATCCTCGACATTCAGATTGTCTCCGCGTCGCTCGCGGAAATCCAGGCGGGTCTCGGCGCGGGTTCCGATGAGATCGCCTGGGTGCAGACCTCCTATCTGATCGCCGAAGTCATCATGATCCCGCTGTCGGGCACGCTGGCGCGCATTCTCTCCACGCGCGTGCTCTTCGCCACCTGCGCGGCCGGTTTCACCATATCGAGCGCGCTCTGCGCCACAGCCACCAATATCGACCAGATGATCGTCTACCGCGCGATCCAGGGCTTTATCGGCGGCGGCATGATCCCCTCCGTCTTCGCCGCCGCCTTCACGATCTTCCCGCCCTCGAAGCGTTCGGTCGTGTCACCGATCATCGGTCTCGTCGCCACGCTTGCGCCCACCATCGGCCCGACGGTCGGCGGTTATCTCTCCAATGCTTTTTCCTGGCACTGGCTGTTCCTCGTCAACATCATCCCCGGCATCATCGTCACCATCCTCACCTGGAGCCTGATCGATTTCGACAAGCCGGAAAAGTCGCTGTGGAAGAAGTTCGACTGGTGGGGGCTGATCTCCATGGCCGTCTTCCTCGGCTCGCTGGAATATGTGCTTGAAGAGGGCAACAACAAGGACTGGTTCAACGACGAGCATATCGTCATGGGAACGGTCGCCATGGTCATCGGCGCGGCCGTGTTCTTCTGGCGCGCCTTCAAGGTGGAATTCCCTGTCGTCGATATCCGCGCCTTCGCCGACCGCAACTTCTCCATCGGCTCGCTTTTCTCCTTCGTCATGGGCATCGGGCTATACGGGCTGACCTATCTTTACCCGCTCTATCTCGGCCGGGTGCGTGGTTACGATGCGCTGATGATCGGCGAGACCATGTTCGTCTCCGGTCTTGCCATGTTCTTCACCGCGCCGATTGCCGGCAAGGTCTCCACCAAGCTCGATCCGCGGGCGATGATGGCCATCGGCTTCATCAGCTTCGGCTGCGGCACATGGATCATGACGCATGTGACGACCGACTGGGATTTCTACGAGCTGCTGATCCCGCAGATCCTGCGCGGTTTCGGCCTGATGATGTGCATGGTGCCGATCAACAACATCGCGCTCGGCACCCTGCCGCCGGCCCGCATCCGCAATGCGTCCGGCCTGTTCAACCTTACCCGTAACCTCGGCGGCGCGGTCGGTCTTGCCATCATCAACACCATGCTGTCGCAGCGCACGGACGACCATTATGTGCGGCTGGCCGAACATGTGAGCTATTCCAACCCGCAGGCGCTGGAATGGCTGAACAGTGTCGGCGCCAACTACGATTCCTACGGGCTGGACGGCGCGTCCGTCGCCGTCAAGAAACTGGTTGGCATGGTCTCGCAGCAGGCATGGATATTGGCCTTCGCGGATGTGTTCTTCGCGCTGACGCTGTTGTTCTCGAGCCTGATCTTCATGACCGTGCTGATCCAGAAACCCAAGGCAGCGCCGCCGCCAGACGCGGCGCACTAACAAGAATCCCCTCCCATCCACCGCAGAGCTGGGGCCGTCGGAAATGACGGCCCCTTTTTTGTTTTGAATATGGAGCGAGCGGGGGCGGCATATTTCTTCTCCCCGAGGGGGAGAAGTCCGCGGCAGCGGGATGAGGGGGCAAGGGTAGAGATATTCGGGGAGCTGGCCCCCTCATCCGACCCTTCGGGCCACCTTCTCCCCCTCGGGGAGAAGAAACGCGCGGCACCGTTTCGCGAAGAGCCGCCAACCCGATACCGCTTTCCGCGAAATATGAGGTACGTACATCATTTTTCAGTTTACCTCGACTGCAAAGCTGGATATGCAAGGGGAGGGAGGAGCCATGAAGCCGACAGTTCACGATATCGCCGAGCGGGCGGGCGTCAGTCTCGCCACCATCGACCGGGTGCTGAACATGCGCCCCGGCGTGCATGCGGCAACGCGGGCACGGGTGGAGGCGGCCATTGCCGAGCTTGGTTACGTGCGCGATATCGCGGCTGCCAATCTGGCCAAGGGCCGCAATTATTCGCTGGTATTCATCCTGCCGGGCAATGACAATTCCTTCATGGCGACGTTGCGCGCCGAAGTGCGGGCCGCAGCGGCACGGGCGCATCTGGAACGCACGGCGATCCGCGTCATCGAGGTGCCGCCCTTCAATGCCTCCGCGCTGACGGAGGCTCTGGAAGTCGCGCGGCGGGAAAAGCCCTCGGGCGTCGCCTTCGTCGCCACCGATTCCGAAGATGTGGCGGAAGCCGCCGACCGGCTGGCCGAAGACGGCATCGCCACGGTGACTCTGGTGTCCGATCTTTCCGGTTCGCGGCGGGATCATTATGCCGGCGTGGACAACGTCGCGGCCGGGCGCACGGCGGCGAGCCTGATGGGACGTTTTCTCTCCGGGCGCGGCGGCGATATCGCGGTTGTCGCCGGCTCCATGCTGGTGCGCGACCATCGCGAACGTCTGGAAGGATTTCGCGCCGTCATCGAATCCGAGTTCCCGCAATTGCGGCTGCTGCCGGTGCTGGAGGGCAGGGACGATCCGCTCACGGTCGAGACGCTGGTGCGCAAGGCGCTCGGCAATGCCGAGCTCTCCGGCATCTACAGCCTCGGCGCGGGCAATCGCGGCCTCATCCGCGCGCTTGGCGCGGCCGAGGGCGAAAGAGCGCTTTCGGTCATCGCCCATGAACTGACGGAAAACACCGCCAATGCGCTGCGGGAAGGGCTGCTGGATGCCGTGCTCAACCAGGATGCCGGCCACGAGGTACGCAGCGCCATCCGCGTCTTGAAGGCGCGGGCCGACGGTCTGCCCGTCATCGCCGCGCAGGAACGTATCCGTATCGACATATTCCTCAGGGACAATCTGCCCTGATGAGAGCATTTCCAGGAAAAGTGGCCGCCGGTTTTACGTCCGGAAATGCGGCGACTTTTAAAAAACGCTGAAAGCGGCGCATGGCGCGCCGGAATGGAGAAATACATGTATCTCGGTCTCGATCTTGGCACATCCGGCGTCAAAGCCCTGCTGATGGACGGCGATCAGAAAATCATCGGCTCGGCCAACGGCTCGCTGGACGTTTCGCGCCCGCATCATGGCTGGTCGGAACAGGACCCGGCCGACTGGATTGCCGCGACGAAAACCGCCGTTGCCGGCCTGAAGCAGAAGTTTCCGAAGGAGCTTGCCGCCGTCAAGGGCATCGGCCTTTCCGGCCAGATGCATGGCGCAACGCTGATCGATGCGGCCGGCAAGGTGCTGCGTCCCTGCATCCTGTGGAACGACACGCGCTCTTATGCCGAGGCCGCCGCGCTGGATGCCGATCCGCGCTTCCGCAAGATCACCGGCAACATCGTTTTCCCCGGCTTCACCGCGCCGAAACTTGCCTGGGTGGCGAAGAACGAACCTGAAATCTTCGCGAAAGTGGCCAAGGTGCTGCTGCCGAAGGATTATCTGCGTCTGTGGCTGACGGGCGAATACATCTCCGAAATGTCCGATTCCGCCGGCACTTCCTGGCTCGATACCGGCGCGCGCAAATGGTCTTCCGAGCTTCTTGCCGCAACCGGGCTGGATGAAAAACACATGCCCTCACTGGTGGAAGGCACGGATGAGGCGGGCGTGCTGCGCGCCGAACTTTGCTCCGAATGGGGCATTTCCGGTCGCACCGTCGTTGCCGGCGGCGCGGGAGACAATGCCGCTTCCGCCTGCGGCATGGGCACGGTGAAGGAAGGCCACGCTTTCGTGTCGCTCGGCACATCCGGCGTGCTTTTTGCCGCCAATGCATCGTACCTGCCGAAGCCGGAAAGCGCCGTGCACGCCTTCTGCCATGCGCTGCCCAATACCTGGCACCAGATGGGCGTCATCCTCTCCGCCACCGATGCGCTGAACTGGTATTCGCGCCTCACCGGCCAATCCGCCGCCGATCTGACCGGCGAGCTGGGCGAAACGCTGCTTGCACCGACCGGTGTCACCTTCGCGCCCTATCTCTCGGGTGAGCGCACCCCGCACAACGACGCCGCCATCCGCGGCTCCTTCATCGGCCTTTCGCATGAAAGCGACCGCAAGGCGCTGACCCAGGCGGTGCTGGAAGGCGTGACTTTCGCGATCAGGGACAATCTCGAAGCGCTGAAATCGGCCGGCACGTCCATCTCCCGCGTCACCGCCATCGGCGGCGGTTCGCGTTCGGCCTATTGGCTGGCCTCCATCGCCACCTCGCTCGGTGTGCCCGTCGATATTCCGGCCGAGGGCGATTTCGGCGCCGCCTTCGGTGCGGCCCGCCTCGGCCTCATCGCTGCGACCGGGGCCGATCCGGTGGCGGTTTGCGCGCAGCCGGAAACGGCGCGGACCATCGAGCCGGTGGCGGCGCTGGCCGGCGCCTATGAGGAGGCTTACCGGCGCTATCATGCGCTTTATCCGGCTATTCGGGCGCTTTCGCATTGAGACACGGCGTGTGCGGCTTCACCCCCCCCTCTGCCCTGCCGGGCATCTCCCCCTCAAGGGGGGAGATAGACAAGCGGCTACATCTCGTCCTTATGCGAGGCTGAGTATGGAGCGATCGATAGCGTCCTGCTGATCTCCCCCCTTAAGGGGGAGATGTCCGGCAGGACAGAGGGGGGTGAGCAGCAAACGCCGACCCTGAAATTTCAGAACACCATCTAAACCCACCCCAAGAGGAGGATCACCATGAGCACAGGTTTCTTCGGCGATATTGCCAAGATCAAATATGAAGGCCCCGACAGCACCAACCCGCTGGCCTTCCGCCATTACAACCCCGATGAGGTCGTCGCCGGCAAGCGCATGGAAGATCACCTGCGTTTTGCGGTGGCCTATTGGCACACCTTCACCTGGCCGGGCGGCGACCCCTTCGGCGGCCAGACCTTCCTGCGCCCATGGTTCGAAGATACGATGCAGGCGGCGAAACTGAAGGCGGATGTGGCTTTCGAATTCTTCTCGCTGCTCGGTTCGCCGTTTTATTGCTTCCACGACGCCGATGTGCGCCCGGAGGGCCGGAACTTCGCGGAGAATACCAGGAACCTCAACGAGATCGTTGATTATTTTGCCCAAAAGCAGGCCGATACCGGCGTGAAGCTTCTGTGGGGCACGGCGAACCTCTTCTCCAACCGTCGCTTCATGTCGGGTGCGGCGACCAATCCGGACCCGGATGTTTTCGCTTTCTCCGCCGCGACCGTGAAGACCTGCATGGACGCCACCAAGAAGCTCGGCGGCGCGAACTATGTTCTGTGGGGCGGCCGCGAAGGTTACGAGACCCTGCTCAATACCGATCTGTCGCGTGAACTCGACCAGCTCGGCCGCTTCCTCAATCTGGTGGTGGAATATAAATACAAGATCGGCTTCGAAGGCACGATCCTGATCGAGCCGAAGCCGCAGGAGCCGACCAAGCACCAGTATGACTACGACGTCGCCACCGTTTACGCCTTCCTGCAGAAGAACGGTCTGGAAAAGGAAGTGAAGGTCAATATCGAGCAGGGCCACGCCATTCTCGCCGGCCACTCCTTCGAACACGAACTGGCCATGGCCAATGCCTTCGGCATTTTCGGCTCCATCGACATGAACCGTAACGACTACCAGTCGGGCTGGGATACCGACCAGTTCCCCAACAACGTGCCGGAAATGGCGCTCGCTTATTACCATGTTCTGGCCGGTGGCGGTTTCAAGAACGGCGGCACCAACTTCGATTCCAAGCTACGCCGTCAGTCGCTCGATCCGCAGGACCTGCTGATCGGCCATATCGGCGGCATGGATTGCTGCGCCCGCGGCCTGAAGGCGGCGGCGAAGATGATCGAGGACGGCGCGCTGTCGAAGCCGCTTGCGGAGCGTTACGCCAAATGGGATTCGGCTGAAGCCCAGAAGATGCTGCGCGGCGAGCTGAAGCTGGAAGAGATCGCCGCCCTGGTGGAGCGTGAGGATATCAATCCCGAGCCGAAGTCCGGTCGTCAGGAATATCTCGAAAACGTGGTCAATCGTTACGTTTGACGCGCTGGAGGGGGCGGCGGCAGCGTCGCCCCCTCATCGCCTCGCTTCGCTCCGGCACTTCTCCCCGGCGGGGAGAAGAACAAGCTCCACACTCCTTGCCACGCTGAGGGCACGGCATATTTCTTCTCCCCGCCGGGGAGAAGGTGGCCCGAAGGGCCGGATGAGGGGGCTTGCTCTCCGATCTGTTCCAAAAGATGCGGACAACTCCGCGCCAAGCCTCCTTCCTTTCCAGTCACTTCCCGAAAAATACGTCCCCTTCCATCCCCACCCGCCATTTCCGCCGCATCATTCCTCCCGCAACCGGAACGGAAGGGCGATACGCGCGGCGCCTTTCGCGAACCGGAGGCCGGCATCGACAAGCATGGTTCTGGCAAACCGTGTTTCGGAAAGGCATTCCGCCGGGCCAGAGGCGGGAAGGACCGATCCGATAGGTGTCGTGAAAAGGCTGTGACTGACGGGCTGCCCTGATGATGCGGCCCGGTGAATGCAACGACTCCTCCACCTCCCATCTTCTACCCGCATTCGCCGGGTCGATGCCTTGCGCCGCCGGCAAACCGCTGCGGCGGTACTCCCGCATGCAAAGCGCTTTGGACTTGTTAACTGCGCATCCTGAAACGTTGTAGATTCCTGCCGCCCACGACTGTACCTGCCGGCCGACATGGTCTAAACCGCTGCTGATCTTTTCACGCTCGATGGACAGAGAAGGGCCTCGCAGATGACCGATCCAAAAACGCTAGCCGCCCGTTTCCCCGGCGATTTCCTGTTCGGCGTCGCGACCGCCTCTTTCCAGATCGAAGGCTCCACGAAGGCAGATGGCCGCAAGCCCTCCATCTGGGACGCCTTCTGCAATATGCCGGGCCATGTCTTCGGGCGTCACAATGGCGATATTGCCTGCGATCACTACAATCGCTGGGAGCAGGATCTCGATCTCATCAAGGACATGGGTGTCGAGGCCTATCGTTTCTCCATCGCCTGGCCGCGCATCATTCCGGATGGTTTCGGCCCGATCAACGAGAAGGGGCTGGATTTCTACGACCGCCTCGTCGATGGCTGCAAGGCGCGCGGCATCAAGACCTATGCGACGCTTTACCATTGGGACCTGCCGCTGACGCTGATGGGCGATGGCGGCTGGGCCTCGCGCTCCACCGCGCACGCTTTCCAGCGATACGCCAAGACCGTGATGGCCCGCCTGGGCGACCGGCTGGATGCGGTGGCGACCTTCAACGAACCCTGGTGCGCGGTGTGGCTCAGCCATCTCTATGGCATTCATGCGCCGGGCGAGCGCAACATGGAGGCAGCCCTTGCCGCCATGCATCACATCAATCTCGCCCATGGTTTCGGCGTGGAAGCCTCTCGCCATGTCGCGCCGAAAGTGCCGGTGGGGCTGGTGCTGAACGCCCACTCCGTCATACCGGCTTCCGATAGCGACGCCGATCTCAAGGCCGCCGAACGAGCCTTCCAGTTCCACAACGGCGCGTTTTTCGATCCGGTCTTCAAGGGCGAATATCCGGCTGAGATGATGGAGGCGCTGGGAAGCCGCATGCCGGTGGTGGAGGCGGAAGACCTTTCCATCATCAGCCAGAAGCTAGACTGGTGGGGCCTGAATTATTACACGCCGATGCGCGTTGCCGACGATGCGACACCCGGCGCGGAATTCCCCGCCACGACACCGGCCCCCGTCATCAGCGATGTGAAGACCGATATCGGCTGGGAGGTCTATGCCCCGGCGCTCCAGTCGCTGGTGGAGACGCTCTACAAGCGTTACGACCTGCCGGATTGCTACATCACCGAAAACGGCGCCTGCTATAATATGGGCGTCGAAAACGGCGAGGTGGATGACCAGCCGCGTCTCGACTATTACGCCGAACATCTCGGCATCGTCGCCGATCTCATCCGCGACGGTTATCCGATGCGCGGTTATTTCGCCTGGAGCCTGATGGATAATTTCGAATGGGCCGAGGGTTACCGCATGCGCTTCGGTCTGGTGCATGTGGATTACGACACGCAGGTGCGGACGCTGAAGAACAGCGGCAAATGGTATAGTGCGCTGGCTTCGGGCTTTCCGAAGGGGAACCATGGTCTGGTGAAGCCGTAACGGTCACCTCCCTCATCCCTGTGCTCGTCACAGGGATCCAGCCAGCCCAAGTCCTTGGGCTGAAAAGAGTCTTTCCGCCACGCAGACGCGTGTCGGCTGGATTCCTGTGACAAGCACAGGAATGAGGGTTGGGGGACGGCCGTGCATGAACTTTACGCGCCGCATCCGGTAGCAGGCGACGTGTCAGCGCCCGTCGCAATAAAGTTCTCCCGCCTTATTATCAGTTTTCCAAACTTTTTTATCGGTTACCCCGCGGTGCCTGCTTGCGCCCGCCATCCTGCCTCCTATGTCAGACGGGCTACGAAAGCGTAGCACCCGTTCTGGCGTCCAAGGGGCAGGGCGGGGTGGTCCTCCCAGGGAAAACGAACATGCTTATCGAAAAACTCAACTGGCGTTATGCCACCAAGAAAATGGATCCTTCCAAGGCCGTGTCGGAAGACAAGGTCGAGCGTATTGTCGAGGCGGCGCGGCTTGCGCCCACCTCCAGCGGTCTTCAGCCCTTCGAGGTGATCGTGGTCACCGATCCTGAAGTGCGCGCCAAGATCCGCGAGATCGCCTGGAACCAGGCGCAGGTGACCGACGGTTCGCATCTGCTGGTCTTTGCGGCATGGGACAATTACACCGAAGAGCGGATCAACCACATGTTCGATCTGGTCAACGAAGAACGCGGCATCAAGAATGAAGGCTGGGAAGCCTATCGCCAGATGCTGCTTTCCACCTATCCGCAGCGCGACCAGCAGGTGAATTTCGAGCACGCCGCCCGTCAGGCCTATATCGGCTTCGGCATGGCCGTGGCGCAGGCCGCTTTCGAGGGCGTGGATTCCACTCCGATGGAAGGTTTCGATCCGGCGAAGCTCGATGAAATCCTCGGCCTGCGTGAAAAGGGCCTGCGCTCCGTCACCATCCTGCCGCTCGGTTATCGTCAGCCGGATGGCGACTGGCTGGTGAACCTGAAAAAGGTCCGCCGCCCGCTCGAGGAATTCACCAGCCGCGTGTGATTTTCATATCGTCGCGAAATCTTGACTGCCGCAGGGCCGCCTCCGCGGCTTTGCGGTAGATTTTTCCTCTCTTTTCAGATAATTGAAAAAACATCCCTGTTAAAAGGTGGCGTGTGCGGGCAAGTATGCGCCATCGAATTGCCGATCCCCGGCATTTCTGAGTGAAAGCCTGACGAAATGACCCGGAAAATCAGCTGTCATCGAATGTGCCCGAAGGCTGCATGAAGAGAGCGGTTCAGCACCGCAACAGGATTTTTTGAGACCCGATCCGTCACGCATTCCCAGAGTTTACAATGAGTTTTCCATCCAGCGCGGCATCCCCCGCGCGCCAAGAACAGGCGGTCCCTGAAGGGTCGGCAAAGGAGCCTATGGTCACGTTTGAAGGCGTGACCAAGACCTTTGGCGGCGCCGGCGGCAAGCCTGGTTTCGCAGCCCTTGCCGGTATCGACTACGTGGTGCCGAAAGGCTCCATCACCGGCATCATCGGCCGCTCCGGTGCGGGCAAATCCACACTCATCCGTCTCGCCAACGGCCTTGAAAAGCCCTCGACCGGCCGCGTGGTCGTCGATGGCGTCGATGTCGCGGCGCTCGATGAAAAGAGCCTGCGCACGCTGCGCCGTTCCGTCGGCATGATCTTCCAGCACTTCAATCTTTTGTCGTCGCGCACCGCTTTCGATAATGTGGCCCTGCCGCTCGAAATCGCCGGCATGGGCAAGAAGGAGATCGAAACGCGCGTTGCGCCGCTGCTCGATCTCGTCGGGCTTTCGGACAAGGCCAATCGTTATCCGGCGGAACTCTCCGGCGGCCAGAAGCAGCGTGTCGGCATCGCCCGTGCGCTCGCCACCCAGCCGAAGCTGCTCCTTTCCGACGAGGCGACATCCGCGCTCGATCCGGAAACGACGCAATCCATTCTTGAACTGCTGAAGCGCATCAATGCCGAGCTGGGGCTCACGGTGCTGCTCATCACCCACGAGATGGAGGTGGTGAAGACCATCGCCTCGCAGGTGGCGGTCATCGACAGGGGCCTGATCGTGGAAGAAGGCACGACCTTCGACATCTTCACCGCGCCGAAACACGAGACGACCCGCAGCCTACTGTCGTCCTCGGTCGGCGTGAAGCTGCCGCATTGGGTCACTTCGGGCCTGAAACCGCAGGCGGCGGAAGGCGACCGTGTTCTGGTGCGCCTGGTGTTTTTCGGCGAGACGGCCTTTCAGCCGCTGACGGCGCGCCTCGTCGCCGAAATCGGCCCTGATGTGAACATTCTTGCCGGCACCATCGAGGAAATTTCCGGCCAGCCCTTCGGCTCGCTGGTCGTCTCCTATCCGGCCTCGGCGGATGTCACCGCCCGCGCCAATCGCTTTTATGCTGAGACCGGTCTTCACACGGAGGTGCTCGGTTATGTCGCCTGATATGCTGTTCAGCCTTCTCTCCAAGGGCCTGTTGCAGACGCTGCACATGGTCGCCGTTGCCGGCATCGTCGGCTCGCTGATCGGCGTGCCTATGGGGGTTTTCCTTGCCACCAGCGGCAAGGGCGAGCTGTTTCCGGCGCCGATGACCAACCGGATCCTCGGCCTCGTCGTGAACGCTGCGCGCTCCACGCCCTTCATCATTCTGGTGGTGGCGATCATTCCCTTCACCCGCCTCGTCGCCGGCACCTCCATCGGCACCAGCGCGGCCATCGTGCCGCTGACGGTCGCGACCGTGCCCTTCATCGCAAGGCTGGTGGAAGCGGCGATCCGCGAGGTGGACAAGGGGCTCATCGAAGCCGCGCGTGCCATGGGTGCGACACCGCTGCAGATCGTGACCAAGGTTCTGCTTGCCGAGGCGAAGCCCGGCATCACGCTGGCGCTCACGCTCACGCTGGTCAGCCTCATCGGTTATTCGGCCATGGTCGGCGCGGTCGGCGGCGGCGGGCTGGGCGATCTCGGCATCCGCTACGGTTACCAGCGCTTCATGCCGGATGTGATGCTGGTCGTGGTTCTGGTGCTCATCGTGCTGGTGCAGCTGGTGCAGAGCGCCGGCGACAGGCTGGCCCGCAGCTTCGACAAGCGGACCCGGAAGAATTAACTGCGTTTATAATAACAACCCAAGGAGACACCCATGAAGAAACTCATTCTCGCGGCCTCGCTCGCCGCTCTCTTCACCGCCGGTCAGGCGCTGGCCGAGACCATCAAGATCGGCGTAACCCCCGCCGAGCACGCGCAGATCATGGAGCAGGTGAAGAAGATCGCGGCCGCCAAGGGTCTCGATATCGATATCGTCGAATTCTCTGACTATGTCGTGCCGAACCAGGCGCTGGCTGATGGCGAGCTGCAGGCCAACTCCTTCCAGCACCAGCCTTACCTCGACAACCAGATCGCTGACCGCAAGTTCGATCTCGTCAGCGTCGGCACCACCATCACCACCCCGATGGGCGTTTATTCGAAGAAGGTGAAGAACCTCGACGAGCTGAAGGACGGCGCAACCGTCGGCATTCCGAACGACCCGACCAATGGCGGCCGCGCGCTGCTGGTTCTCGCTTCCAAGGGCGTGCTCAAGGTCAAGGAAGAGGCTGGCCTCAAGGTAACCCCTGCCGACATCACCGAAAACCCGAAGAACATCCAGATCGTCGAACTCGACGCCGCCCAGCTGCCGCGCTCGCTTGACGATACCGACGCTTCGGTCATCAACACCAACTACGCGACGGCTGCCGGCCTGAACCCGAAGAAGGACGCCATCGCCATCGAAAGCGAAAAGTCCCCTTACGCGAACGTCATTGCCGTTCGTGCGCAGGACAAGGACAAGCCGTGGGTGAAGACGCTGGTTGAATCCTACCAGAGCCCGGAAGTGAAGGCTTTCATTCTGGAAAAGTACAACGGCACGGTCATCCCGTCCTGGTAAGCAGCTACAGCACTAGATCAGACCGGTATTTAAGGCGAAAACCGCTGACACTTTTCGCCATCCCGGTTTAAAAAATCACGACCTCTCCCGTTCGCGGGGGAGGTTTTTTCTTTTCCGGACGGGCGCAAATCCGCCTTCCATGAAAAACCCGGGGCATTTCAGGGAAGGATTTTTCAGCGCCTCTGCCAGACTGTCGTTTTATACCCGTAGTTTTTTGGGGCGGGGCCACAATGCGGCTTAACCGCTTTTGAATGTTTCCTTCGCAAGATGAGGCTTTCGAAGGGGATTTTATGCGGATTGCGCCGCGCAACATTGGGGACTATTTGCCGGTCGGGCGCAGAACCGCCGTGGGCGTCGTATTGTCCACCTTCGCGCTGGTGCTTATCATCGTCACCGCGCTGGTTTTATCCGCCTTGAGCCAGGTCCGGGAAAAGGCCAACCTGCTCGACAATGCCCGTTCGCGCGAGACGACGGCGGGCGCCCTCGTCACCTTTCGTGAGCAGCTCGGCGCGACGCTGAATGACTACGCCGCCTGGGACGATGCCGCCGAATATGTCTATGCCCCTGATCGTTTCGACTGGGTGGCAAGCAATTACGGCGAGATGACGGTCAATAACGATCTCTTCGATACGGCCGTGGTCATCGATGAGGACGGCAAGGTCCGCATGGCCTATCAGGACGGCAAGCCGGTGGCATGGAAGCCGGACGCCTATTTTGCCGGCGGTCTCAGGGAAATGATCGAGCGCGTGCGCTCCATGCGTCCGGGCATCACCTCGCAGGTGACCGGTTTCGTCAAGACCGGCGATGGCGTCGCCGCCGCGGGGGTTGCGCTCGTGCGGATGAAGTCCGGGGCGCTGCCGCCTGTCGGTGCGGAGCGGCGTTATCTGGTTTTCGCCCGTCATCTCAAGCAGGCGACGGTGGATAAGCTTGCGCGCAATTACGTCATCGACGGTCTGGAACTGCAATATGGCGACGGCCCTGCCGCCAACCATGTGGATATCGTCAATCCGCTGGGGGAGGTGCTGGCGCGGCTCGTCTGGCGCTCGCACCTGCCGGGAGACGTCAGCTTTCATGAGGCGCGTCCGGTCGTCTTTACCGCGCTTGGCATTGCCGGCACGTTTTTTCTGGTGCTGCTCATCATCGGTTCGGCCACGCTCGACCGCCTGAAGGCGGATGAGGCAGCGGCGCGGGAGGAGGCGCTGCGCGACCGGCTGAGCGGGCTCAGCAACCGCGCCGGGCTCTTCGCCAGGCTGAACCGCATGGTCGACAGGGGCCGCCATGACAAGACGGATATCAAGCTGCTCTATCTCGATCTCGACGGTTTCAAGGAAATCAACGATTCCTACGGCCATGCCGCCGGTGACCGGCTGATCAAGGGCGTGGCGGCGGCGCTGAGGGTGCTGGTGCCGGAAGGCGCGGTGCTGGCGCGGCTCGGCGGCGACGAATTCGCCATCGCCATTCAGGGCAACGACGTCTGGGCCGAAGGCCGCAAACTGTGTCTGGCGCTTCTCGAACTCTTTACCGAGCCTTTCAGCATCGGTGAAAGGGTGGCGAGCATCGGTTGCAGCATCGGCACCTCGGTTTCCCGCGCCGGCGATATCAATGGCGAGGAGTTGCTGCGGCGTGCCGATATGGCCATGTATCAGGCCAAGGAGAACGGGCGCGGGCGTTACGTTTCCTATGAGCTGAAGATGGATGCGCTGCGCGAGGAGAAGCTGCAGCTCGAAGCCGATCTTCGCTCTGCCATTTTGAACGATGAGATACAGGTGGTCTATCAGCCGGTCGTCAGCGCCGCCACGCGCTGTATTACCGGGGTGGAGGCGCTGGCCCGCTGGCAGCGGCCGGGATATGGCTTCGTGCCGCCGGATATCTTCATTGCCGCTGCCGAAACCAGCGGCCTTATCGACCGGCTCGGCCTTCTCGTCCTGCACAAGGCCTGCGAGACGGCGCAGCAATGGCCGTCCATCAAGCTCTCGGTGAATATCTCTCCCGTGCAGTTCCGCAATCCTGCCTTCTCCGGCCATGTGGCCGATATCCTTGATGCGACGCAGACGCCGCCCGAAAGGCTGCGGCTGGAAATGACGGAAGGTTATTTCATCCAGCATCCGGAGCGGGCGAGTGCGGCCATCGACAAGCTGAAACAGCTTGGCCTGCATATAGCGCTCGACGATTTCGGCGCCGGCTTCGCGAGCGTCGGTTATCTGCGCCGCTTCGGTTTCGACCGCATGAAGATCGACCGTTCGCTGATCATGGCGCTCGACAAGGGCGGCCGCTCGCTGGAAATGCTGCAGGCCACCGTGGCGCTGGCAAAGTCGCTCGATATTCCGGTGACGGCTGAAGGCGTGGAAACGGAAGAGCAGGCGGCCATCCTGCATCTGTGCGGCTGCGATGAGTTGCAGGGTTACCTGTTCTCGAAACCGGTCGCGGCGGAAGAGATCACCGCCATGCTGGATGGGCAGGACGCACCGCTCTTTGCGTTGCGGGCAGGGGCGTGAAGGTCGCACGGGTTTATTTCAGCGATTTTTGATGGCCTGAAAGTGCGGCCCCTTTCTTCTCCCCGCCGGGGAGAAGAACGTCAGGCGCAACACGCTCGATCCACATGCAATCGCGGTGCAGTCCGGCTTACCGCCCCAGATGCCGCTCGCCGCGCTTCTTGGCCAGTTCGATCTGCTGCTGCCGGTCGCGGAAGCGCTGGCGGTCCTCTTCGCTGCGGTCATCGTAGCAGCTCGGGCAGGACACGCCTTCCTCGAATTTGGGGGATAGGCGCACTTCCGGTGTGATCGGATTGCGGCAGGCGTGGCAAAGCTGGTGGTCGCCTTCGGCAAGGCCGTGCACCACGGAGACGCGCTCGTCGAAGACGAAGCAGGCGCCTTCCCACAGGCTTTCTTCTTCCGGCACTTCTTCCAGATATTTCAGGATGCCGCCCTTGAGGTGATAGACCTCGTCGAAACCCTGTTCCTTCATGAAGGCGGTGGCCTTTTCGCAGCGAATGCCGCCGGTGCAATACATGGCGATCTTCGGCTTGTTATGCAGGCCGGGATTGTTCTTCACCCAGTCGGGAAATTCGCGGAAGGTTTTCGTCTGCGGATCGACCGCGCCCTTGAAGACGCCGATGGCGGTCTCGTAATCGTTGCGGGTGTCGATGACGATTGTATCCGGATCGGAGATCAGCTCGTTCCAGTCGCGCGGGTCGACATAGGTGCCGACGATGCGGTTCGGATCGATATCCGGCACGCCCATGGTGACGATCTCTTTCTTGAGCTTCACCTTCAGCCGCACGAAAGGCATGTGCGAGGCGCGGCTTTCCTTGTGCTCCAGCGCGGCGAATTCCGGCTGGGCGCGCAGGAAGGAGAGCACGGCGTGAATGCCCGCATCCGGCCCGGCAATGGTGCCGTTGATACCTTCGGCGGCAAGCAGCAGCGTGCCCTTGACGCCGTTTTCCTGGCAGAGCGCAAACAACGGCTCGCGCAGGCTCTCGAACCGCGGCAGGCGGGCGAAATGATAAAGCGCGGCCACAAGGAAATCACCAGAGACTTCCGGGCGGGGGAGAATGGTCGTGTCGGTCATGGGCGCTGAAATACAGCGACGGCGGCCGCAAAGCAATATTTATCGGCGGGTTCGGGTATTTTGAAAATCGTCAAATCGGGAGGGTTTGCGGGCTTCCTATCGCTCCTGCCGCCGTGTGCAGGCAACAGGGTGTTGCATTGGCACCTCCGTCATTCCGGCCTTGAGCCGGAATCCAGCCGACGCGCGTCTGCGCGGCGGGACAAGTCTTTTCAGCCCAAGGACTTGGGCTGGCTGGATTCCGGCTCAAGGCCGGAATGACGGAGGTGGGCGAGCGCCGAAAGTGGCGTTTGGGCTATCTCGCCGCCTGCCGCCACAACAGGCCGACGATGCGGCTTTCGGTGCGGGCGGATTCGGAAAACACCTCGTTTGCCAGCGCAAGGCCTTCCGTGCGCAGCGCCTGCTGCCTCTCGATGATCGCATCGAGCAGCAGGGCCAGCCGCTCGCCATTGCCGAAACGCTCCGGTTCGCGGTCGGCGACGGCGGCAAGAACCGAGAGATCGTGCTCGTGGCCGAGAATATCCACCAGCCGCTTGGTATCGGCCCGCTTGGCGCGCATGGCGGAGGGCCAGAGCCGGCGCATCAGGCCAAGATGCATCCAATAGGCCTGCCCGGACTTGCGCAATTCATGGAAATGCTCGGCGTCGGCCTGCTTATGGCAGTCGGTGAGCGCCTTGCGCGCCCTTTTTCTCTGTTTCGCCCAGGCGCTTTTCAGCAGCCGGGCGGTGTCTTTCAACTCATCCGGCAGCGACAGGTCCTCGAGCTTCTGGCGCGCTTCCACGCAGCCGGCAATGGCGGCGGCTATGGCCTCGTCGAGACCGGCCTCGTGTTCTATGGCGTCGTCGCGGCGCGCGCGCAGCATCGCGGTGATCGAGCGCAGCGCTTCGCCCTGCGCATCGGAACGCGCGAAGGCCTCGAGATATTCCGCTGTTTCCACCAGCGCCGTTGCATCGCGCGCAAAGGCGAGGGAGCGGGCGATATCGCGAATACGGGCGTTTTCCTCGCGGCCGAAATCCGGTGCCGCCTTGCGGATGAGGCGATAGAGGGCGCGCAGCCGCTTGAACCGCTTGCGGGCGTCGTGCACGGCCTCGTGGGATCCGGACGGCTGGTCGCGAAGGATCGTGACCGTATCGTCGATCAGCTCCAGCCCGGCCCGGCGGATTTCATTGTCGAAGGGCTTTTTCGGATCAATTCTGAAGGGCATCCGGCAAGTCTCCGTTCGGACAGTCCATGGCGAGCGACTGGTTGGAGAAGCGCTTGTCTCCGGTGACTTCCCTGCCCAGCCAGGACGGCAGATCGGGATCGGCATTCTCGTCGTTCATTTCCACTTCCGCCACCACCAGCCCGTGATATTTCCCTTCGAAAACATCCACTTCCCAGGTGAAGCCGCCATGATCGACGGTGTGGCGGGTTTTTTCGATCACAACCCCCGGCGCGCTCGCCATCAGCTCTTCGGCGTCCTTGAGGGGGATGGAATATTCATATTCGTCGCGGACAAGCGCGCTTGCGCCGATCTTGATGGTGAGGGTCGCATCGCGCTGGTCGACGATCCTGACCCGGACCGAGCGGTTTTCCATCGAGGCGACATATGCCTGCCGGAAAGCCATGCTATGCGTGACCTCATTGCGCCATTCACCGCCTGCAACAAGAAACTTCCGTTCAATTTCCTTGGCCATGCTGTCTCCGCGAACTGGGGCGCCAGATTATCGCAATATGATAGTGCGATGAAGCGAATTGATTGAAGTATCTGGATAAAAATGCGGCTGGCGCGCCTCGACATGAAAGCCGAGGCAGGCTAATCGGTAGACGGAATTTCAATCGTTTCAATTGCGCAAGGGAGGCTCATCTTGGCCCAGGACTCCGAAAAACTGCTCTCCATCCTCAAGCTCCAGCCGGTCGTGCCGGTGCTGATCGTGGATGACGCCGCTTCCGCCGTGCCGCTTGCGCGCGCTTTGGTCGCAGGCGGCCTGAAGGCGATCGAGATCACCATGCGCACACCGGCGGCGCTCGATGCCATCCGCGCGGTTGCGGCGGAAGTGGAGGGTGCGAATGTCGGCGCCGGCACCATTCTCAATGCGAAGGATTTCGAAGCGGCGGCGGAAGCCGGCTCCACCTTCATCGTCAGCCCCGGCATCAATAAAAGCGTGCTGGAAGCCGCGCGCGGTTCGAAGGTGCCGTTGCTTCCGGGTGCTGCCACCGCCAGCGAAGTCATGGCGCTGCGCGACGAGGGTTACAAGGTGCTGAAGTTCTTCCCGGCCGAACAGGCCGGCGGCGCACCTTATCTCAAGGCGCTGTCCTCGCCGCTCGCCGGCACGGTCTTCTGCCCGACCGGCAGCGTGTCGCTCAAGAACGCCAATGACTATCTCTCCCTGCCGAACGTCGTCTGCGTCGGCGGCTCCTGGGTTGCCCCGCGCGAACTGGTGGCGACGGGTGACTGGGCGGGCATTACCAAGCTTGCCGCCGAAGCCGCCGCACTGCGCGCCTGATTTGCATTCTGTCAAACCCGTTCACGAAGGCGTGAGCGGGTTTGACATTTGTATTCGGCCCACGGCTTCCTATCTCCCCTGTAGATTTGACCTCTACAGGAGATTTTGATGTTCGACGCCAAGAAGCTTCTTGAACAATTCCTCGGCTCGCAGGTGCCGGGCCTTTCGGGAAGCGTCCGTGACAGAGCCGGGCAGGCCGCCGATATCGCCAAGAATAATCCGCTCAAGGCCGGCGCGCTCGCCGCCGCCATTCTGGGCACCAAGACCGGCCGCAAGCTTGCCGGCAATGTTGCCACCATTGGCGGCGTTGCCGCCATCGCCGGTCTCGGTTACCTCGCCTACAAGAATTACAAGTCCGGCCAGGCGCCTGAAGCAGCGCCGAAACCCGAGCCGGAGCTTCTCGCCCCGCCGGCCGATTCCGCCTTCCACCCGCAATCGCCCGCCCTTTCCAATGATTTTGCGCTGAAGCTCATCCAGGCGATGATCGCCGCCGCCAAGGCGGACGGTCATATCGATGAGAAGGAGCGCGCCAATATCATGGACAAGGTGCAGGTCTCCGGCCTCGATAGCGAAGCCGAGCGTTTCCTCGAAAAGGAACTGGCCGATCCGCTCGACATCGACGCGCTGGTGGCTGCCGCCCGCACGGAAGAGCAGAAGGTGGAGCTTTACACCGCCTCGCGGCTTGCCATCGAGGCCGATACGCGGGCGGAGCGGGGCTATCTCGATCTTCTGGCAGGGCGGCTTGGGTTGCCGGATGCGCTGGTCGATCATATCGAGGCGACGGTGGTGGCGGCGAAGGTTTGAGGTAGGCGTTTAGCCTCGGCGGGCGCGGTTCACCCCCCTCTGCCCTGCCGGGCATCTCCCCCTCAAGGGGGGGAGATCAGCCAGAAGGAAACGCTCGCTTACTCGCAACGTTGAAGATGGCCAAGAGATCGCCTCGGGTCGATCTCCCCCCTTGAGGGGGAGATGCCCGGCAGGGCAGAGGGGGGTGAACCGCGCCCGCCGACCTGATACATGCACTGTTGTCATCCCGCCCCGCTTGCCCTAATCCTTCTCCCAGCAAATGGGGAAGAGAATGCGCGATCTGAGTGATTTCAAGGGATGTCCGCCGCCGCAGCCGGTGGTGTTGAAGGGCCGTTACGTGACGGCGGAGCCGTTTGATCGCGAAAAACATCTCGCAAGGCTCTGGGCCGCACTTGGTGGCGAGGGCGTGAATGAACTGCTCAAATATTTCCCGCAAAGCGCCTTTCCCGATGCCGACGCTTTCGGCGACTGGCTCGTCGGCGCAGGGCAGAAGCTCAACTGGGTCACGCTGGTCTTCGTTGAAAACGCCACCGGCGATATCGTCGGCATGGCGAGCTACATGCGGCCCGATCCCGCCAATGGCGTGGTCGAGGTCGGCTCCGTCGCCCATGGCGCGAAGATGAAGCGCTCGCCTCTTTCCACCGAGGCGCATTACCTGATGGCGAAACATGTTTTCGAGGATCTGGGGTATCGCCGTTACGAGTGGAAATGCCACAATGAAAACGAGCCCTCCAAGATCACGGCGAAGCGTTATGGCTTCACCTTCGAGGGCGTTTTCCGCCAGCATATGATCTCGAAGGGGCAGAACCGCGATACGGCGTGGTTTTCCATGATCGACGGCGAATGGCCGCTGATCGGCAAGGCCTTCGAAGCCTGGCTTGCGCCGGAGAATTTTGCGGCCGACGGCGCGCAGAAGCGCAAGCTTGAGGATATCCGTGCGGAGTTTGCCGATGCCATTGCCTGAAAAGCCTGCGCCTGAACACTCGGCGCCTGAAAACCCGGCGCCTGAAAAGCCGAGCCCCGGCAAGAAGGATTGGTCTCCGGCCTTCGCCGCCGCCCTCATCATCGTCGGTTTTGGGCTGGTCTTCTTCGTCATGCCGAAGATCATGCTGTGGCTCGGCGATTATTCGCCCTGGCTCGCCGCTGCCTTCGGCACGGTGGCGGTGCTGTGTTTCTTCCTGCTGTTCTGGCTGCGCGCCCGTTACCAGCGTCGCCGTGACGGTTAGAGCTTAAGCGACGCGCCGAGCAGCAACAGCCCCATGATGAGCACGAACAGCGCACCGGCGATCTCTATCGCATGGCTGATGCCGGCCGCCCTGCGGCTGCCGGGGCCGGCGAAACGCACGGCGAGGCCTTTTGCCGAGACGGCCATGATGGCGAGCAGCGATACCGTTATGGCCGTGCCGAGCGACATGGCGAGGACGGAGAGCACACCGCCGAGATAAAGCCCGTTCAGAAGCGCGAAGCTCATGACGATGATCGCGCCAGAGCAGGGCCTGAGCCCCACGGCGATGATGGCGGACCATGCCTCGTGCAGGCTGAAGTTCTTGCCCTTCAGCAGCATGGGATCCGGCGCGTGGGATTTACCGCAGGCGGTGCAGAGATCGCCCGTGCCGTCATGGTCGTGATCGGCAAAAACCGGCTTGCCCTGGAACCGCAGCCCCGTGCCCATGCCGCTGGTTCGGGCCACCGATGCCTCGCCCGCCGTGGCGAAGACGGGAACGGGTTCCCGCCGGATGCGCAGCGACCAGAGTTTTCGCACCAGCAGCCAGGCGCCGAACAGCGCCACCATGGCGAAGCTGGCGATTTCCATCGCCTGCGTCGCCTTCGTCATGGTGATGGAGGTGCCGCGCAGCACGAGCCAGGCCGCACCGACGAGGCCGATGGCGACCGCACCCTGAATGAGCGCCGAGACGAAGGAAATGAGAATGCCGCGTTTCAGCTGCGTCTCATTGGCGATCATATAGGACGAAATGACCGCTTTGCCGTGGCCGGGGCCGGCGGCATGGAAAACGCCATAAGCAAAGGAGAGGCCGATCAGCGAGCTGAGCGCCCAGCCATCCTCACGCATGGCCTTCAACGCGCCGGTCAGTGCCCGATAAAACATCTGCTGGTGCACGTTGATCCATTGCATCAGCGGGGCGAAGGGGCCGCCGACGGAAAAGGAAGGCTCGGCCGAGCCGATGCCGAGCGGCGATTGCGCATGGGCCGCACCGGCCGCGACAATGAGGCCAACGGCGACGGCGAAGAGGCCGGCCCTGCGGCTCAGCATGAGACCTCCAGCCGGGTGGCGAAGAGCTTGGTCATGTCGGTGCCGGTCGGATCGTTGAAGAAGGCGTCGGTGAGCGTGCCCTGGTTCTGTGAGATCACCTCGTCGGGATCGGGGCGCACCACGTGGTGCTTGCAGGCATTCAGATCCTTACCCTGCGTGGCGATATCGCCGTCCTTGGCGAAATCGATTGCCGTATACATGGTCGGATCCCAGGCACCGAAGCTGAGCTTGCCCTTGACGGCCAGAGGCTTGGTCGGCTTCACCGAGAAGAACATCAGGATCTGCTGATCCTTATAGTCCACGTGAATGGCCTCGGGCTTCGAAAATTCCACCGGTTTTCCATTGGCGGTGATGAAGGTGTAGTAGGAATATTCGGCGAGCGATTCCAGCACGGTATTGCCGATCTCGGCCAGCTCGTCCTTGTCGAGCTTCAGATCGCTGTTCTTGTCGTAATCCATCACCACGCTTGCCGAGAACATCTCGTCGAAACGCCAGATGTTGCGCACTTCCTGAACGGTGCCGTTCGGCCCCTCGACGATTTCCATGCGGGCTTCGGCAAAGATATGCGGATGCGCCGCCGCGGCGACGGGAACGCAGGCAAGGCCGGCCGCGAGGAGCAAAAAGCGTCTGTTCATTATCCGGTCTGTCCTGCCTTCGAATCTGGAAGGCCTGACTCTAACAGAAATTGGGACCGAATTTCGACCTGATGCGGCTGATCCTTCGCGCGGGCCGACACTAAATTTCAGAAGGTGCCGCTGAAACGCGAGGTGATGCTGGAGCCGCTATAGGCAAGATCGGTATCGCGCTCGCCATGCAGCAGGCGGTTGAACTCCACCTCCAGCTTGCTGTTCTTGCCGGTATCGAAGGAGAGTGTCGCGACCAGCCGGCGCTCGCTGGTATCGTAATTATAATAGATCCAGTCCTTGTGGACCCGGTGCAGCGCAAGATCGAGCCCCACCCTTTCGGTGAGCCTGCTTTTGATGACGAATTGAAAGCGGCGATGGAATTCGGCAATCGGGTCATCCGGGTCGAAAAGCGCATAGTCCTGCGAAAAGCCCGCGCCGAAGGCGATGCGCTCGGTGGCCTTCACCTCGGCCTCGGCCCGCAGATAGGGGCGGGTGCGCTTTACCTTGTCGCTGATCTCATCGCCTGAAATGGAGGTGAAGCCCGCTTCGGCCAGAACCGCGAAACGGTCGGAGAACCTGTAACCATAGGCCAGAGAGCCTCGCAGCGTATTGGCCGGAAAACGTTCATATTTTTCCTGCTGCCCCTCCGGCACGGCGATACGGTCGTAAGCAAGCGTCAGCCCTGCCTCGCCGCCGCCGAGCGATCGTGCATGTTCGGCCTTCAGCGATAAAAGCGCCTCGTTCGCTTCCAGTCGGGTGGGCAGGAAATAGGCCGGGCGGAACCGCGCCTTGCCTTTCATCAGGCTGGCGACACTTGCCGTCAGCGTGTTCTTGCCGCCAAGGGCGAGGATGCCGAGCTGGGAAGACGCCTCCAGCTTGTGATCCAGCTGTCGGTAGCCAATGTCTTCTTCCGGCAGGTGCAGGAAAATATCGCCGGCATCGCTGCGGGTGCCGCGCAGCTCAAGGGCCCATTCCAGCTTCTCGGAAAATCGTTTCGTCAGCCCCAGCGCCGCGATGGTGTTATGTTCATTGGCGAAACGATAGCGGGGCAGGCGAACCTCTTCCTGCTCGAGCGAATAACGCAGCTCTGCCCCCTCCAGCACGATCTTGCCGTTGAGCCCGAAGCCGGCGCGCAGCGAAATCGCGCTCAGCCGGTTGGTGTCGGCGAAATAATTGCTGTCATAAGCAATGCCGGATTTATAGGTAACATTGTGCTCATCGGCCTTTTCCCCCGCCCGCGCGCCGCAGGCGCAGGCAAGCCCGAGAACAAGCGCGATATATCCCCCCACCCTCATTCGCATCTCCGGTCTCTAATTAAGCAATATCTTATATTTGGATGGTTAATAAAGTTTCCCGCACCGCTTTACTGTCGCGATACAGGTGCCGACCGGCATTGTTCGAACAAGAGGTGGAAGCGCGAAGATGCGATATGTAAAATTTTATTAAAATCACAAGTATTAGTGTTAATCGTTTATTGTAATATTAGCCTTTGCTTGAATTAGAATACTCTAAATATACAGTTCAGTTACGCCAGATGGCGTGATCAAACAAAAGAGGAGAGAGAAATGATTGCAAAGTTCGCTTGTGTAGCCGCTATTCTTACTGTCGCTTCCGTTGGTCAGGCCAATGCGGGCGGTCTTCTGGGAGGCATCCTGTCCGGCAACAGCAACAAGGGCGGCGCCCTTGTCGTCGTCTCGCCCAGCATCGATCTGGGTGTCAGCGGCATCCTGTCCAATAACGGGATCCTGAACGGCAACAAGACCGGCATCCTGAACGGTGTGCTGAACGGCAACAAGACGTCCGTCGATGTCATCGACAACAAGAATGACGGCGGCAAAAAGCGCCGCCACTAACCGAAAGGTGGAACGGGATGGCGAAACCATCGGGCTTTTCTCCATCCCGCTCCAACGCAACAGCTCGAAAACCATCAGGGATTTTCGACGCAGACGATGCGCGCAGCGCATAAGCCGGCAATGATCCTCGAGTTGCGTGTGTTTCACGCATGGCGTTTCCGGCAAGAACAAACGGCGCATCGCATGACTGGAAGAGGGCCTCGCGGCCCTCTTTTTTTATTCTGGATGCTCCATCAGCACCTTGTGTCCGCCGATCCGTGACGGCTTCGGAAACGGGTGTGCGCCGATGCATATTTATATTTTTATATTCTAATTTCTGTATTGGTAATAAATGAAATTATAAAGTAAAAATATGATCTATATTTTAAAATACTTTCAATTTTGCTGCTGTTGTTACTTGCTTTTAACTTTTGGATGTTTCAATTAACACGTGTCCACGACTCGCCATTTGTGATTGTGATTTCGGTGGCGGGTATGTTCGCGGCTCGCATTTCGGCGGGTAAGGAAGTTTTGAAGGAGCTATTTCATGTTGAAACAATCATTTCTCGCGCTCGCCGCGCTCGGCGTTCTTTCCGGCGCAGCCATTGCTGCCGATGCCGTCAGCGACGTTCCGGCAGCACCTGTCGTCAACGATGCCGCGCCTGCCTTCTCCTGGGACGGTTTTTACGCCGGTGTTTCGGGCGGCTATGGCTGGGAGCGGTTGAAAACGACTGAAGACGGTGAGACCGACAAGCACAGTTTCGATGGCGCTCGCTTTGCGGGCTTTGCCGGTTACAATGCCGAAGTCGCGCCGTCCGTCATTCTCGGTGTCGAGGGTGATCTCGGTTATGCCTGGGGCAAAAAGACGATCAACCTCAGCAAGGTTTCCTCGGGCCTGAACGGCTCCGCGCGCCTGCGTGCCGGCTATGCGGTCGACCGCGCCCTGATCTACACCGCCGGTGGTTACACCGCGACGGACAGCGAGATCAAGACGCCCTTCGGCAATACCAGCAAGATGCTGAATGGCTGGACGATTGGCGCCGGCATCGATTACGCCTTCACCGACAACGTATTCGGCCGTCTCGAATATCGTTACAACGACTTCGGCAAGGAAACCTATACTGTCCGGGGCATTTCCGCCGATGGAAAGCTCAGCGAACATGTCGTCAGCGTCGGTCTCGGCGTAAAGTTCTGATTTGCGGATTTTCGTTTCCGAAGAGGGTCGCCCATCTTTACGGCGGCGGTATCGGGGGCGACAGTTCGACGCATATCGATCCATGACCTGCCCGGCGGCAAGAAAAACCGCCGGGCAGGTGCTTCTAATTGAGTGACACGGGCTTGCGGTTGAGAGCTTGCGTCCAGCCCCAGGGCGGCAGCCAGGCCCGGCATAAAAGAAGCGGCTTCACCTTTAACCGGCAATGAAACCGCATCCTGCTTTCCAAGCAGGCTTGAACCACAAGCCGTTTTGATGTGATGGTGGTCGCCGCCATCCCGTCCCGCCTCCCAGCCTTCAGTCGATTCCCATGCTCCAGAAAAGCACTTCGCCGGGCGCTTTCGATCGTCAGGCCTATTTGATCGCCCTGCTGGTTTTTATTGCCGGCAGCACCAATGCGGCTGTTGTGCCATTTATCGGTTTTTACATCATCCAGGTGCTCGGCCATCCGCCGGCGACCGTCGGTTTTTACAGCGTGACGGCGGCGCTGGCTTCGATTGCCGCCAGCCGTGTTTATGGCGAGCGTGTCGATGCCGGGGTGCGGGTGAGGCCGTTGTTGATGCTTTCCGTGTGCGGCGCTTTTGTCGCGGCGGCTGCGGCGAGTTTCGGGCATCTGGCGCTGCTGGTGGCGATAACGGCGACCGGCATGGGGCTTTCCAATGCCGCCAGCACGCTCATTTTCAGTTACGGCCGGTATCATGGCCGGGTGAAGGCGCTGGATACGGCCGCCTATAATGCCTTCCTGCGAACGATGGTGTCGCTGGCATGGATGCTGGTTCCCGCTGCCGCCTATCTGATCTTCGATCTTGCCGGCGCGAAGGCCGTGTTCGTGAATGCCATGCTGATGGCGGTCGTCTGGGGCGGGCTTGCCCTTACGGTCGTGCCGCGCGACCAGACCAGCCCGATGGAGCGGCGACAGGCGGGTGACGACGGTACGGGGCGCAACCTGCCGCTGCTTCTGGCGGCGGCCGCCAGCTTCTGCATGTCTTTTGCCCATGCTCTCTGCGCCTCGGCCCTGCCGGTGTTTCTGGTGCGGGAGGTCGGCCTGCCGGATTACGTGCCGGGCCTGTCGCTCAGCGTCAAATGCGCCATGGAGGTTCTGTTCATCCTGCTTGCGCCGCGAATGATGCGCCGCTTCAGCGCCCGCCTGCTTCTGGGCGTTTCGGCGGTGATGGCCATCGTCGCCTTCAACGTCATCGCCTCGGTCACCACATTGCCGGCCATGATCGCGGGTGCGGCGCTGGAAGGCGCCTATTACGGCCTTTGTGCCGGCACTTGCCTTACTTTCGTGCAGGGCTTTGCGCGCGGCCGCACGGCCCGGGCGACGGCGCTCTACATGAACTCCATTTTCCTCGCCGCGCTTTTTGCGGTGCCGCTGATGGGCTTCGTATCGCAATATGCGAGTTTCGGCGTCTCGATCCGGCTCGCTTCGGTTGGCGCGGGCGCGGCCCTGCTGCTGTTGTTTTTGACGCGGCGGCAGGTGGGGGAGTAGGGCGGCCTGTTACCCCCGTGTCCATCCCTCAAGCCGAAATGTCGATGATCCCGCAATCCCCGGCTTCGGAGGCGAAGGCAAGCAGCTTGCCCGTGGCGCTCCAGTCCATGCCGGTGATGGCGCCCTTGCCGGGGCGACGCAGCAGGGCTTCCTTGCCATCGGCAAGGCGAACGCCGAGGATCATGCCGTCGATGAAGCCGATGGCGAGCACATCTTCCACGGGGTGGAAGGCGACATTGGTGACCATGATGTTGGCGCGGCTGCCGAGTTCTTCCGGGGCCTTGCCCATCGGGCCGTCCTTGCCGGCAAACGGCCAGACGATGGCGGCCGGCGCGCCGGAAGAGGCGAGCCATTTGCCCTTTGCCGACCAGGAGACGGATTTGACCTTGGCGGGATAACCCGTCATGCGCATGTGGCGCGCTTCCATGCCGCCCTTGGTGGCTTCCATCTTCCAGCCGTGCAGGGCATTTTCCTGCATGGTGGTGACGAGGAACTTGCCATCGGGCGAGAAGGTGACGCCGGTATGGGCGCCCTTCCATTCGAGATCGACGGGATCGCCGGCGGTCGCCACCCAGTGCAATGTCACACCGTTATAACGGGCAACGGCAATGCGCAGGCCCTTGGGCGCAAACGCGATGGCCTCCACCGTGCGCTCTTCCTTGAATTCCTTGACCGTGCCGTCCGACAGCCGGACGAAACTGGATTTGCCGACGCCATAAGCGACAGCCTTCTGCGGTCCGCCGGCAACCACGCCCACCCATTTGCGCGGCACGTTGGCGATTTCGCCGATGCTGCCGTCATGGCCGATGCGCAGCACACGGCCGTCCTCGCCGCCGGAAAGCAGCGTGGCGCTATAGGGATCGCGCACGCAGGTCAGAAGTCCGTCATGCGCCTCAGTCACCTTCTCGCCGCCATCCAGCCGGTGAATGGTGCCGGCGGCGGTGGCAAACAGGGGAATGTCGCCGAGAAAATGGGTCGAGACCACGTGGCCTTCGATATCAAGCGGGGCAACAGTCGGCATGGGGCATCGGTCTTTCGTATCTGTGTCGGATGGGCGGGGGCGTTGCTCCCGCTCGCTGGCATGGTTCTAGAGCATTTCCGGCAAAAGCGGAACCGCTTTTACGTTCGGACGATTCGTGAAATCAAGGAGATAGAGCGATTTGTGGTAGAGGAACCACCCTACACGACAGTTAAAATCATTGACGCGCCGGCGCTCCGGGCTCACCCCCCTCTGTCCTGCCGGACATCTCCCCCTCAAGGGGGGAGATCGGCAAGACGCTTTCTTGTCACTTCATTCTCGACCGTCGAGAGGTGCGAAACCTCGCCACGGGCCGATCTCCGCCCTTGAGGGGGAGATGTCCGGCAGGACAGAGGGGGGTGAGCCCGGAGCGCCGGAGTGTCAATGATTTTCAACTGCCGTATACGGTGTCGAAGAACGCGCGTCGGGCGGATGACGGACGCAGCCGCACCCCGGTCTGGCACCGGGGTGACGGGGCCGAACGATCAGGCCGTCGCGAGGCAGGCGTTGAAGCTCTTTTCCAGCTTCTCGCGGTCCAGTTCGCGGCCGATGAAGACGAGGCGGCTTTCGCGTTTTTCGTCTTCCTTCCACGGGCGCTGGTGGTCGCCCTCGATGATCATGTGCACGCCCTGCACCACGTAACGTTCCGCATCGCCCTTGAAGGCGATGATGCCCTTGAGGCGCAGAATGTTCGGGCCATCGGTCTGGGTGACCTTCTGGATCCACGGGAAGAACCGCTCGGGGTTCATCTCGCCGCCGCGCAGCGAGACCGACTGCACCGTCACATCATGGATCGGCGAAACCGCGCCATGGTGGTGATGATCGTGGCCATGGTCATGATCGTGGTGATGATGCCCATGATCGTGGTCATGGTCATGGTCATGATGATGGTGGTCATGATCGTGGTGGTGATGATCGCAATCAGGGCCGCAGACATGATCCTCATGGCCGTGCTCGAGGAAATGCGGATCGTTTTCCAGCGCGCGCTCCAGATTGAAGGCGCCCTGATCGAGAACCCGGGCGAGATCGACACCGGACCGGGTGGTCTTGTAGATGCGTGCGGAAGGATTGATGGCGCGCACGATATCCTCGATGCGGGCGACTTCCTCCGGCGAAACGAGATCGGTCTTGTTGACGACGACGACATCGGCAAAGGCGATCTGGTCTTCGGCCTCGCGGCTGTCCTTCAGGCGCAGCGGCAGATGCTTGGCGTCAACGAGGGCAACGACGGCATCAAGCTCGGTCTTGGCGCGCACGTCGTCATCCATGAAGAAGGTCTGGGCGACGGGAACCGGATCGGCGAGACCTGTCGTTTCGACGATGATACCATCGAAACGGCCGGGGCGGCGCATCAGGCCTTCCACGACGCGGATGAGGTCGCCGCGCACCGTGCAGCACACGCAGCCATTGTTCATCTCATAGATTTCTTCATCGGACTCGACGATCAGATCGTTATCGATGCCGATCTCGCCGAACTCATTGACGATGACAGCGTATTTCTTGCCGTGGTTCTCGGAGAGAATGCGGTTGAGAAGCGTCGTCTTGCCGGCGCCGAGATATCCCGTCAGGACGGTGACTGGAATGGGCTTGGCTATAGCTGTTTCGGTCATGGAAAACCCCGCGTGGAGAGAGGCCGTCAGGCCTCAGGAATATGTGTCGTCGTCCATATAGGCGCGACGTCCGGGCAGTTCAAAGAGATTTTGGCCGAATTCGGCCATGTCGCTCAAATTTTGTTATGAAATAACGTTATGTCAAAAGCGTGGATATCTTCAAGCAGTTCGACAAGGCCTTTTACGGCATGGGAAATCAGCCTTTCGCCCTTTTCCGCAGTGGCGGCGGCGGCGTTTCCGGCAACGCCGTCGGGGTTGAGGTCGCTCATCAGCCAGCCGAATGCATGCGGGCCATAGGCGCGCAGGTGTTTGAAGCGGCTGGCGAAATCGCTCTGGCGGGAGGGAAAGTTTTCGGCCTTCTGCATCGCCACCCGTTCGGGATGAAGCGCCAGCATGACCGATGTTTCGATATCGCCGCCATGGATGTCGACCGCCTTGTCCTCCGGCTTCACGATATCGACCGGCACGCCGAAACGGGTCCAGCTCGTTGCCACCGCCAGCATGCCGAAACGGGCGCGGGCCTCGGTGGCGACGACGGTCATCAGCGGTGAATTGCCGCCATGGGCGTTCAGCATCACGAATTTGCGCACGCCCTTTTTATATTCCGCTTCGGCGATGCCGAGCCAGCGCTCGATGGCCTCATCGTAACGCAGCGTTTTCGTGCCCGGTACATTCATGTGTTCGATGGAATAGCCGACCGGTTCCACCGGCAGGAAGGAGATGGGCAGGTGGGCGGGCAGGGCGGCGGCGAGACGGGCGGCGATGCCTTCGGCAATCAGCGTATCGGTCTCGAACGGCAGGTGCGGCCCATGCTGTTCATGCGCGCCGAGCGGTAGCACGGAAATTGCAGCTGTTGCGCGAAGATGCGGGTCTGTTACGTTTTCGTCGTGATAATGCGTGTATGAGTTTGGCATATGGCAGTCCGCGCGTGCATTCGTTAAGGATTTCCAGCAACATATATCGGTTCCGCCACAGGGTAAAAGGCACTCGCATATGAGCAAGGACAAAACCGGGCATAAGGACAAAAGCGCCAAGAAGGAAAAGGGCGGCAAGAAAGTAAAGGACGCCAAAAAGAGGGATGAGAATTTCAACCCCGAGGAACTGGCGCAATCCATCACCCAGGCGGCCCGCTCCATGCGCACGGCGCTGAGCCACAGCCTTGCCGAAAGCGGGCTTTATGCGGGCCAGGACGGCGTTATCCTGGCGCTGGCGCAGGAAGGCAGCCTCACGCCGGGGCAGATCGCCCAGAAACTCGGCGTCAAGGCGCCGACCATGACACGCACCATCGGCCGCATGGAGGCCCAGGGCTTCGTGGAACGCAGCGGCGACGACGAGGATGGCCGTGTGACGCTGGTGAAGCTGACGGAAGCGGGTTTGAAAAGCGTCGAACACATCAATGTTTCCATCGCCAATTGCGGCGCAAGAGCCGTCGAGGGGCTTTCGGCCAAGGATGTGCGCAACATCGTTAAACTCTTGAAGGCGATAGACGCCAATCTTCAATAAGTTTTGCTGAAATTTTTAAAAGAACCATCTGTTTTGTGGGTATTCCTTAAACGGGTTGCGGATTTTGTTTAAATTGTTTAATTGCAATTTAAACGGAGCCATCCGTCACTGACACGCGTTTGGGGAGGAATGCCGTGGCCCAAAAGGTCAAACTGTCCACGATTGCCGAAAGCCTCGGTCTTTCGACCGCCACCATTTCTCTTGCATTGCGCGACAGCCCGCTGGTCGCTGCCGATACGCGGGACAAGATCAAGGAACAGGCGCGGGCGCTGGGATACATCTACAACCGCCGCGCCGCCAGTCTGCGCACCTCGCGTTCCGGCATTGTCGGCGTGGTGTTCCACGATGTGATGAACCCCTTCTATGGGGAAATTCTGAAAGCCATCGAAAGCGAGCTGGACCGCAGCCGCCAGACCTTCATTCTTTCCAACCACTACGATTCGGTGGAAAAACAGCGCACCTTCATCGAAACGCTGCTGCAGCTCGGCTCGGACGGCATCATCATGTCGCCGGCCATCGGCACGCCGATCGAGGACATGACGCTGGCCGAAGAAAACGGCATGCCCGCCATTCTGGTGGCGCGCTCGATGGATGGCGTCGACATGCCGACCTATCGCGGCGACGACAGCTATGGCATTTCGCTTGCCACCAACCACCTGATCAGCCTCGGCCACCGCACCATCGCCATGGTTGGCGGCACCGACCAGACATCGACGGGCCGTGACCGTTATCAGGGTTACGTCAATGCGCTGCGCAAGGCCGGCATCGAGGTCGATCCGAACCTGCGCATTCCCGGCCCGCGCTCCAAGCAGGGCGGTTTCGAGGCTGCCGTGCATTTCCTCTCGCTGCCGCAGAAGCCGACGGCGGCCGTCTGCTGGAACGATCTCGTCGCCATCGGTCTCATGAACGGCATTTCCCGTGCCGGCCTGGTGCCAGGCGTCGATATTTCCGTCACCGGCTACGACGATCTGGAAGAGGCGGCGATTGCCACACCGGCGCTGACCACCGTGTCCAACGGCCAGGCCGAGGTGGGGCGCTTGGCGGCCCGCGCGCTGCTGGACCGGCTGGCGGGCAGCCACGAGCCTGATGGCATTCACCTCATCAAGCCGGAAATGCGCATCCGGCAATCGACCGGGCCGGTGCGACCGCGGGTGTGAGGCTTCAGACGATGGGAAATGGTGCGCGTTCTGTGCATTGCACCTTTCCGTCATTCCGGCCTTGAGCCGGAATCCAGTCACCGCGTGTCTACGCGGTGAAAAAGACTCTCTCAGCCCAAGGACTTGGGCTGGCTGGATGCCGGATCCAGTCCGGCATTACGGTGAGGGCGCTTAAAAAAATCGGCATGAAACTTCCGTCTGCCCCCATAGCATCCCCTTATTGCCCTTTTCACAGCCGTCTTTGTTTGAAAAGATCGCCGCCCAGAGGAGTGGGATGGCGGAAGGTTCGCCTGAAAGCCGCTCCGGCTATCGGAATGTTATCAGGAGGAATATCCGCTCATGTCTGACAAAAAGGCCGTCGTTCTCGTTCCCGGCAAGATAAACCCGCGCGTTCTCGAACGCCTCGAAGGCAAGGTCGAGATCGTGACTGTGCCTGCCGGCGCCGAGCCGGTTCTGCCTGATGGTGCGGCCGAGCGTGTTAACGCCATTGCCGTTTCCGGCGTCGTCAACGCCAAATGGATCGATGCGCTGCCGAAGCTCGAGATCATCGCCAATTTCGGCGTGGGTTATGATGGCGTCGACGCCAAACATGCCGCCACACGCGGCATCGTGGTGACCAATACGCCTGATGTGCTGAACGACGAGGTGGCGGATACAACGATTGCGCTTTTGATCAACACCGTGCGCCGTCTTTATCAGGCCGAGACCTGGTTGCGCGACGGCAAATGGGTTGGCGAAGGTCCGTTCGCGCTGTCGCCGTTTTCGCTGCGCGGCCGCAAGGTGGGTCTCTTTGGCATGGGTCGCATCGGGCAGGAAATCGCCAAGCGGCTGGAGCCTTTCAAGGTGGAGATCGGTTACCACACCCGCAGCAAACGGGATGGCCTCTCCTACACCTATTACGGCTCGCTGAAGGAGATGGCGGAAGCCGTCGATATCCTCATCTGCATCGTGCCGGGTACGCCGGAAACGCATAAGGCGATCAACGCCGAAATCCTGACGGCGCTGGGGCCTGAGGGCGTGTTCATCAATGTCGGGCGCGGTTCCAGCGTCGATGAGGATGCGCTTCTGCAGGCGCTTAAGAGCGGTGCTGTGGGCGCTGCCGGTCTCGATGTGTTCTATGCCGAGCCGAAGGTGCCGGAAGCCTTCCTGTCGCTGCCGAACGTCTCCCTGCTGCCGCATGTCGCCTCCGCTTCGATCCCGACGCGCAACGCCATGGCCGATCTGGTGGCCGATAATATTCTCGGCTGGTTCAGGGATGGCAAGGTGCTGACGCCGGTGCCGGAAACGCCGGTCAAGGGGTGAGGCCGTAACCTCCACACACCGTCACCCCGGACTTGTGTGGACGTATTGTGGTTTACTTGATGCATAGGCCGGGATGCGCATCCCGGCCTATGCAGGCAGGCGGCCGTATTTCCGGAC
>NZ_JBNWBW010000033.1:0-65119 GCF_053522725.1 Agrobacterium sp. 16-172Ci | reverse complement strand
GCGACGCACCGATCGGCTTCTAAACCCGCCACCAGACAAACCCACAAACCAAAACCAGATGGCCTTCCAATGGCCGCAAATTTAAACCGGACAGTAGTGGGCTGTGGGCGGGAAAAACCATTGATATGGGCACGGTTCGCGGCCGGAATGATGAATATCGATGCATACTGGCGCTCGCGGATTGCTGCGGCGGCCGGCACGAGGGTGCTTTTTCCGTCAGACTCATTCGCAGCCATGACAACACCATTCTCTGGACAGCAACATTCACTTTCGTTGAAGGACGCGAGACACAGAACCACACGATTGTCGTTGGCGGCATGCAGGGTCCGCGCGCCGCGAAAGAGCAAATGGTGTCGATGACGCGCGACCTCTCGGGGCTTCGTCCGAAGGAGGCTGCACTCATGGTTCTGCAAGGCCTCGCCGCCGAGGGTGCACATGACTATTTCGCTGTCGCCCATTCCAGGCACCCCATCCGTTACCGGCGCGCCCGGCGGCAAAAAATGATGGTTTCGGACATCGATGCTTTCTGGCGGGAACGCTCTGGCGAGCCGGATGAAATATTCGGTTTCAAAGTACCCTTCTCCAGCCTTGAGGGTGGAGATAAACGCAGCCATATGAAGCTCACTTTTTTCAACCTCGGCAAACGTCTCGCCGAGGCCAGAATAAACGAAAGCGCCTGAGGCTCGTCCCAGGTTGCCTGGACGTCGCGCTAGTCATGAGCAGGTTTTCGCGCCAGACCGAAGATCATGAAACTGATGGCGGCAAGGAACCAGACGCTTATGCCGGCATAAAGCATGACCAGACCAAAACCGTCCGCAAGCGCCTGATGGACGAGCTCTTGCGAAACACCCTGCGCAGAAGTGCCGGCGGTGCCCGCCGCGATCTTTTCCGCAAGCGACTGCAACGCCTCGATATCCGCAGCGGATGGCAGGTTTGCCCGAAGCGAAGCCCGGACGCCCTCGACCAGAATGAAACCCATGATCGGGATATTGATGGCGAGCGAGATCATGCGCGCACTCATGTCGATGCCCGAGGCCATGCCGGAACGGGCGGGGGAAACCGCTCCCGTGGTGGTGTTGGTAACAGGCGTATTGGTCAGCCCGAGCCCGATACCGGCGAGGATGCAGCCGGGCAGCATGGTGAGCCAGCTCGCATTTTCGATGCCGCTTCCCAATTTCATCAGCATGAAACCGAGGCCGATGGTGAACAGCCCGGCCGGAATGACGAGGCGCGGCTGGTAGCGCAGCGACAGGCGCTCCGCCAGCGGCGGCACCACCAGCGCCGGCAGCGTATAGGCAAGCAGGCCGAGGCCGGCGGTGACGCTGTCATAACCGAGGCCCGCCTGAAACCAGATCGGCAGATAGATCATGAACGGCCAGAAGCTGATATTCATCGCCGCAGAACCGATGATCGCCCCGGAAAAAGGCCGAATGCGGAACACGGAGAAGTCGAACATCGGTCTTGAACTAAGCTTTTCAGCAATCACGAAGGCAATGAAGCTCGCAGCCGCGACACCGAGGATCAGAAGCGCCGCCGGGCTCACAAAACCGAGCGCGGGCCCCTGAGTGATGAAAAAGGCAAGGCAAAAAACGGCGACCGAAAGGGTGACCATGCCGGCAAGATCGAGACGCGCCGCCTCCGGATCACGCGATTCTCCGACGCCGCCCGTGGCAAGCAGCCATGTTCCCGCGCCAAGCACGACGTGAACGAGGAACACCCATTCCCAGCTCCACAGCGCAACGATGGCGCCGCCGATGATCGGGCCGAAGCCCAGCCCCACGCCCGAGACGATGCCCCACCAGCCGAACGCCATCCCGCGTTCGCGGGCCGTGCGGAACTGATGCGACAGGATGGCGATCTGGCACACCAGCATCGCCCCGCCGCTCAGCCCCTGAAGGAAACGGGCGCCGATCAGCACCGAGACGTTTTCCGTCATTCCGCAGGCCAGAGAGGAAAGCGCGAAAGCGACGATGCTGGCGATAAAGACACGTTTGCGGCCGAAGCGATCTGCCAGCGCGCCCGTCGCCATCAGCACCATCGTCACGCCGATGGTGTAGGCGTTCATGATCCACTGAAGCTGGCGGAAATCCGCATGCAGCACCTGTTCGAGTGTTGGCAGGATCGCCGGAACGCTGGAGATTTCCAGTCCGAACATCAGGGCGGAGAGACAAACGGCAGCAAGCGCCATGGCGCTTCTGCTGCTTGCGGGTGCTGCAACGGCAAGGGTCATTCTTCAGCCTTTCATGGGTCGGCCCGCACTTGCGAAAACCGATCAGTGGAGGAGGCACGCTAGACAAAGCTTGACCATAACTGAATTGGATGATTGGCTATTTCAGAGACAACAAATTGGAATAATCGATATGAGCACGCTGGATGTGGAGGCCGTCGAGGCCTTCGTTACCATCGCCGATATGCAGAGCTTCACCCGCGCTGCCGAAGCGCTCGGCACCACACAGGGCGCCATCAGCGTCAAGCTCAAGCGGCTGGAAGACAGGCTCGGCCAGCGGCTGCTCGAACGCACGCCGCGCTCAGTGCGGCTTTCAGCGCAGGGTGCGGTGTTTCTGGCGCCCGCCCGCGAGTTTCTCGCCGCGCATGACCGGGCGCTGGCGGGTCTTTCCTCCCCGCGCCGCCGTTTCGGCCTTGGCATTGCCGCCCATGTGGCGGGACCGGAGGTTCCGACCCTTCTTGCACGCCTCAACGACCATGACCCCGGGCTTACGATTGAAGTGCGCATGGATCATTCCCGATCCCTGCTGGACGCATTCGACCGTGGGGAGATCGATGCGGCAATCATCCGGCGCGAGGATGATCGGCGGGACGGCGAGGTGCTCGGGCCGGAACATTTCGGCTGGTATGCAACCCCGCAATTCGAACACCGTCAGGGTGAACCGCTGCGGCTGGCGGCGCTCTCGCCCGCCTGTGGCGTGCGTGACATCGCCACCCGCGCCCTGGACGCGGCTGCGATTGCGTGGACGGAGGTGTTTCTTGGCGGCACATCGTCGATGGTGACCGCCGCCGTCTCGGCCGGGCTCGCGGTTTCCGCCTTCTCTTCCCGCCTTGCACCGCCCGGCACGGTGGAGGTCAGTCAGCGTTTTGGCCTGCCGCCCCTGCCCTCCACGGAAATCATCATGTTTTCCACCCTCACGGACAGCAGATCCCGGGAAGCCTTACGCACGCTTGCCGCCGCCTTTCGCGAACATCGGCCGGGATCGTGACGCAATCCGTCTGACACCGGCTAAACACCGAACACCTCCGGCGTCAGTTTTCCGCCCTTCAGCAGATGTTGCAGCGTATAGGAAACCGAAAGCGCATCATCGAGCGCATCGTGCCCCTGCAATGGCGGATGCTCGACGCCGTAATAATCGGCCAGCCTGTTGCTCGGCGTTTTTGCCAGATCCTCCAACGGCATTCCCACTGCAAGCAGAAGTTTGACGGCATTGTCGAAACGGTTGGCAGGGATGGGCGGCTGCATGCCGGCGACATAACAGCTGATCGCCACCATATTCAGCTCGTCCTTACCCCATGACCAGCACTGGGCACCTTCCGAGAAACTGTCGAAGCTTAAAAGGGCCTCCTGCAATGGAACGCCTTCCGCATCGATGATCTCCCCCGTGATCCCCGTCAGCCGGGTGAAGAACGGATCGATCGCATATCTTTCGCCATGACGGTCGACCGGACATATATAGGCCTTATAGGTCCCCAGAAGCGGAAAAAGCCGGCATTCGACGGGTCCCGCCTCAGCCTCGACCGCAAATTTCCCCCTCTGCTTGTCGACAATTCCGGACGGAAAAATTAGCATCGCGCGAAACGCCGCAGCGGAGCAATCATGTCACTTCCTCAGAAAATCGGTTTTATCGGAACGGGAGCCATCACCGATGCAATGGTCAGGGGCCTGCTCGCCAGGCCTGCCGCCGTGCCGCATGTCATGGTGTCCCAGCGCAGTGCCGATATCTCGGCGAGACTTGCCGCCGATTTCCCGCAGGTGATCGTCTCCGGCGACAATCAGGCAATCGTCGATGGCTGCGATACCGTCATGCTGGCTATCCGGCCGCAGATCGCTGAAGAAGTCATCCGGCCCCTGCGGTTCCGGGACGGGCAGAAGATCGTCAGCGTCGTTGCCGCAACCGGCCGTGAGGCGCTTCTGGAGTGGATCGGCGCGGATGTGCGTCTCAGCCAGGCGATCCCGCTGCCCTTCGTTGCCCGGCGCAAGGGCGTCACCGCCATTTATCCTGCCGATATGGATACAGCTGCTATCTTCAACGTGCTCGGCAATGCGGTGGAATGCGAGACCAAGGCGGAATACGATCTTTTGGCCGCCGCCAGCGCTCTGATGGCCACCTATTTCGGCATCATGCAAACCACGACGGAATGGCTTGCCGAGAACGGTCTGCCGGAAGAAAAGGCGCGCGCCTATCTCGCGCCCCTCTTTGCCGGCCTGTCCGAGGTGGCCATGCTTGCCGGCAGCAGAACGGATTTCATCGATCTCAGCCGTGAATTCGCCACCAAGGGCGGCCTCAACGAGCAGGTTCTGCTGGATTTCGACAACAAGGGCGGCTCAGGGGCGCTGAAAGATGCACTGAGCCGCGTGTTGGCGCGGATCACGCAATAATCGGACGATCACATGGCAACAACGAAAAAGGGGCCTTTTCGGCCCCTTTCCGTTTTACGCCTTCCCCGGACGGTTGATTGTGAGGAAGTGCCGCACCACCGGCTTTTCCAGCCCGGAATGATAAGCCAGCACCTTGCCCTGCAAATCCGCATCTGCATGGGAAACCCGCTTGTGTTGACGCAGATGCTCGGCCCAGGATTCCACCATGAACCATTCGACGATCTTCTGCGGATCGGCGGAGTCCTCCGTCACACCCCAGCCATAGGCGCCATCGCGGCGACGTTCCTGGGAAAGCTCGTCCAGTGCATGCAGGAAAGCGGAGCGGTGATGCTTTTCGACATTATATTCGATGAGGATGAGAACAGGGCCGCGATCATGGGCCACCGGCTCGGCCACGAGCGGTTCGGGCCAATGGTTGGACGGCACCATATCCGCATCGCCCGCAGGCAGTTTCAGGCGGTGCATGACGAGGCCCGCAACCAGCAATCCCGCAGCGCCGATCAGCAACGCACCCGGCACACCTGTGGCTTCACCAACAGCACCCCAGCCAAGGCTGCCGGCCGTCATCGCGCCGTTGAAGACAGTGAGATAGACAGCAAGGCCACGGCCACGCACCCAGTTTGGCAGAACTGCCTGGGCTGCCCCGTTCAGCGTCGTCAGAGCGGTGATCCATGCGCCGCCGAGGCACAGCAGGACGATGATGGCAAGCCACTTCGGCGGTGCGAGCGAAAGCGCGGCCATGACCAGTGCGGTAATGACGGCAGCACCGAGAAGCAGGGCATCGGCATCGAAACGTTCGCGCAGCTTCGGCATGACCAACGCACCGCCGATGGCGCCTGCCCCGACCGCGCCGAGCAGGATACCGTAGAAGCTTGCATCTCCGCCGAGCAATTGCCGGGCGACCAGAGGCAACAGCGCCCAGACGGCACTGGCGAATGCAAAGAAGATCGCAGCCCGCAGCAGGACGACATGCAGCGGCCGGCTGGCGCGGGTATAACGAAGGCCCGCCCGGAATGCGCCGAAGAAACCTTCGGCCAGTGCATCATTGGCGTTCTTTGCCCGCGGCCACCATAGAAGCGCGGCGATGACCACGAAATAGCTTGCGACATCGGCGCCATAGGTGAAGGCCGCCCCGAAGGCCGCAAGAAGGATGCCGCCGGCGGCGGGACCGATGGAACGGGCGATGTTGATGCCCAGCGAGTTCAGCGCCACGGCGCTTTTGATATCCTCACGCTTCACCAGTTCCGGCACAATGGCCTGCCAGGTCGGCCCCATCAGCGCAGCGCCGATGCCGCCGAGGAAAGTAAGCCCGATCAGCGCGCTGACGGACAAAAGGCCGGTATGGGAAAGAACCATGAGGGTGACGCTGACCGAGGCCAGCAGAAGCTGCACCGCGATCAGGAATTTGCGGCGGTCGAGAATATCGGTCAGCACGCCGGCCGGGATCGCCAGAAGAAAGATCGGCAGGGTTCCGGCCGCCTGAACCATGGCGACGGCCGCTGGCGAGGCCGAAAGATCGGTCATCAGCCATGAACTGGCGACATCGCGCATGAAGCTGCCGGTATTGCCGAGCACCGTCGCCGCCCAGAGGACCGCGAAAACCGGTTGTGCAAGGGGAGCAAAGCTGCTCGCTGAGGTTTTTGCGGCACTCATTTGCCTGTTCCTTTCGTGAGATCGATTGCAGCGACGATGATGAAGGCACCGGCAAGGCCAAGATGTTCGAAGAAGGCGTTGGTGGCCATCATGCGGTCCATGCCGGGCGCCATTTCCCAGAAGCGGAGAGCGATGAAGGTGGCGAGAAGCGTGAAGCCTGCAAGCGCCAGCGCACCGGCCCAGCGCAGGAAGCCCGACACCACCAGTGCGGAGGCGGTGAGCTCGAACAGGATGACGACGACAGCGAATGCGACCGCCGGCTGAAGGCCAAAATGGTTCATCTCCGCAATCGCGCCGGGAAAGTCGAAGATCTTGGTCAGCGGCCCCTGAATATAGGCCGAGCAGAGCGCCAGAAGCGCTAGGGTTTTTGTGGCGGGTGCGGCAACGATATCCGCGAGAAGCCCGCGAAGGCGAAAGGTTGAAGACGGCTCGGTCATTTGTTGCTCCTGCGATCTGGCCGGTCGGTTCGAGCGGCGCTGCGTTCATCTGATGGAGCGATATTGGCGCAAAGGATTACCGCCAACAATTGCATCAATAGTTTCGATATAATTGCGTAATTTGCAACATTATCCCATTCACGCTCGGCCGGGCAGCAGCTATCCGCTGCCCGGTGGATATTTGTGCTGGCCGGGCTCAGACTGCCCAGCAGGAGCAGCCCAGCGCTCCGAAAAAGCCCTTCAGATCGGCGATCGGCAATTTCGACGTCCATGCGCCGGCGTGGTCGTGGCCGTGAACGCCGCAATCATTGGCGCAGCCGCAGGAGGAGATCGCAGCCCGTCTGAGTGAATTCTTTCTAGCGCCCTGCGGCTCACCCCAGGCGGCATAACCGCCGAAGGTGCGCACAGGCGACCAGTCGGGCATCGCCGGCGGAATATTGCTTTCGTCCAGCGTTCTGAAGTCACCGGCGCCATAAACGATCTTGCCGCCCACCATCGTCAGTTCCGAGGTAAGGAAGGAGATTTCATCCTCCGCGCAGGAGAAATAATCCTTGTCCGGCACCACGAGATCGGCGAACTGGCCTTTTTCGATGCGGCCCTTCTTGCCCTCCTCGTTCGAGAACCAGGTGACTTTTTCGGTCCACATGCGCAGAGCCGTCTCGCGATCGAGGCAATTGGCGCGCGGATAAAGCTGCATGCCACCGACCGTCTTGCCCGTCACCATCCAGAACAGCGACACCCAGGGATTATAGGAGGCGACACGCGTTGCATCCGTACCGGCCGAAACATTCACGCCCTTTTCCAGCATTCTCGCAATCGGCGGTGTGGCTTCCGCCACGCCCTGACCATAACGCTCGACGAAATATTCGCCCTGATAGGCCATGCGGTGCTGGGTGGCGATACCGCCGCCAAGGGCTGCGATACGGTCGATGGAGCGGTCGGAGATGGTTTCGGCATGGTCGAAGAACCAGTTCAACCCTTCGAGCGGGATATCCCGGTTGACCTTTTCGAAGACATCCAGCGCCCGCGAAATCGTCTCGTCATAGGTGGCATGCAGACGCCAGGGCCAGCGGTTTTCCGCCAGAATCCGGACAACGTCTTCAAGCTCGCCTTCCATCTCCGGTGGCATATCGGGCCGCGGCTGACGGAAATCCTCGAAATCGGCAGCGGAAAAGACCAGCATTTCGCCCGCACCATTGTGCCGGAAATAGTCGTTGCCCTGCTTGTATTTGACCGATTGCGTCCAGTTGAGGAAATCCTCCTTCTCCTGTTTCGGCTTCTGCGTGAAGAGGTTGTAGGCCAGCCGAACCGTCATCTGGTTCTCATCCGACAGCTTCTGGATCACCTCGTAATCGTCAGGATAATTCTGGAAGCCGCCGCCGGCATCGATCACGCCCGTCACGCCCAGCCGGTTCAGCTCACGCATGAAGTGGCGGGTGGAATTGACCTGATAGTCGAGCGGCAGCTTCGGCCCCTTGGCAAGCGTCGAATAGAGGATGCCGGCATTCGGCTTGGCGAGCAGCAGGCCGGTCGGATTGCCGTTGGCGTCGCGGGTGATCTCGCCGCCGGGCGGGTTCGGCGTATCCCTAGTGTAACCGACGGCGCGAAGTGCCGCACCGTTCAGCAGCGCCCGGTCGTAAAGATGCAGCAGGAAGACCGGCGTATCCGGCGCCACCGCATTGATCTCCTCGATGGTCGGCAGGCGCTTTTCAACGAATTGATGCTCGGTGAAACCGCCCACGACCCGCACCCATTGCGGGGCCGGCGTGATCGCCACCTGCCGCTTCAGCATGTCCATGGCATCGGCAAGCGAGCGCACGCCGTCCCAGCGCAGTTCCATGTTGAAGTTCAGGCCACCGCGCACGACGTGGGTGTGGTTGTCGATCAGGCCGGGCAGAACCCGCTTGCCCTTCAGGTCGACGATCTTCGTATCCGACCCGGCAAGGGCCATGACCTCGGCATCGCTTCCGACTTCCAGGAACAGGCCATCCTTGATGGCGACTGCCGTTGCATTGGGATTGCCGCGATCAAGCGTCGTGACGCGGCCGTTGTGAAGGATCGTATCTGGATGCATGGAAGAACCTCCGGTCTTGATGGGATCAGCGGCCTTAGCCGGTGAAAACAGATTCGGAAAGGCAAGGCTCGAGGCCGCGCCAAGAAAGGTGCGTCGTGTCGGCATCAGCTTCTCTCCCGGTTGATCGGCTGTTTAACTTCGGCGAGACCCGTGGTTTCAGCGCCACCCTTCGGCATATGGCCGAACATGTGCGGCTTGATCTGGTTGATCCACGAAACGACGGCCGGTTCCTTGCCGGCAATCGTCTTTGCGAAAGGGATTATCTGCTCTCCGACCAATATGCCGAGCAGACCGACGAGAGCGATCACGGGCGGTGCGGGAGAGCGCACATTGAGCAGGCTGTAAACGATACCGACCAGCAGGCCGGCGCCAAGGGACAGAAGATAGACTTTCATGGGAACCTCCTGATGGGTGAAAGCCGCACCGGGCTGGATGACGATCCTGCCGGCGCGGCGTGGTTGAAAGCTTATTTCTTGGCCGGGTTGGGGCCGATGCGCTTGCCGTGCTTGACGCGTTCTTCACCGCCATGGACATGGGTGACGGCATAATCGATGCCCATGCCGTAGGCGCCGGAATGTTCCTTCACCAGCGAGGTGACGGCGTCATAGGTTTCCTTGCGCGCCCAGTCGCGCTGCCATTCGAGCAGCACCTGCTGCCAGGTGACGGGAATGATGCCGGCCTGCACCATGCGGTCCATGGCATATTTATGCGCATCGAGAGAGGTGCCGCCGGAGGCGTCCGCCACCATGTAGATCTCGTAATCTGCGACATCGTGGAGTGCGGAGAGCGCAAAGGTGGTGTTGCACACTTCCGTCCACAGGCCGGAGACGACGATCTTCTTGCGGCCACCGGCGGCGTTCTTCGCCAGCGCATCGCGGACATTCTGGTCATCCCAGGAATTCATCGAAGTGCGTTCGAGAATGTCGTTTTCAGGGAAGACCGCAAGCAGTTCCGGAAAGGTGTTGCCGGAGAAGCTTTCCGTTTCGACCGTGGTGATGGTCGTCGGAATGTTGAAAATCTTTGCCGCCTTGGCGAGGCCGACGACATTGTTCTTCAGGGTCTGCCGGTCGATGGACTGCACACCGAAAGCCATCTGCGGCTGCTGGTCGATGAAGATGAGCTGGCTGTTGGCGGGGGTAAGGACTTCGAGCTTGGACATTTTCAGTTCTCCGTTTAGGTGGTGGTTGCCGATCTGCGGCGGTGGAAATTGAGAAGGCTTCGCCGGCCGGCTGCCCGGCAGGGGCAGCCGTCTTGAAAAGCGAGGGTCTGTCTTGGTCAGTGGGTGCGGATCAGAGACCCGCTTTATGCCGCAAGCGGAGCGAGGTTCGCCTCGATCTGGTTGCGGAAAGGCTCGTAGCGGCTCGGCAGCTTGAGCGCTTCGCCCAGATGCGCGGTATCCTCGTCACGGTCGAAACCGGGCTCATTGGTGGCGACCTCGAACAGGATGCCGCCCGGCGTGCGGAAATAGATCGCCCAGAAATAATCGCGGTCGATGACCGGCGTGACCTGATAGCCCGTATCCATCAGCGCCTTGCGCACTTCCAGCTGCTTCTCGCGGTTTTCGACTGCGAAGGCGATATGGTGGACCGAGCCCGCTCCCGAACGGGCAAAGGGTGTCTTGGGCAGGGCCACAAGATCGATCGTATCTGCCCCGTTGCCGCCGGGAATGACGAAACGCGTCACATTGCCTTCAACGTCAGTCCGCTCATAACCCATGAAACGCAGCAGTTCTTCGGTTGCGGCAGTGTCATGCAAATTGAACCGTGCGCCGGTGAAACCGCGTATGGCGTTGTCTTCGGAAATTCCCTCGGCCAGCCAGGCAGCACGGGCGTCGTCGCCTGTTTCGATCAGAGCAAGACCATCGCCATCGGGGCCGGTGAAGCGCAGGCGATTAGCGCCGAAGACCGTGTCGGCCTGAACGCCGGCAGCGCCTTTGGCAAGGAGACGCTCTTTCCAGAAACCCAGCGAACCCTTCGGGATGGAAAACTGCGTCTCGCCCACTTCGCCGACGCCGGGACGGCCGGCCATCATGTTGGCGAAGGGAAAATAGGTCATGACCGTGCCGGGCGTTCCCTTTTCGTCGCCGTAATAAAGGTGATAGACGCTGGGTTCGTCGAAGTTGACGGTTTTCTTCACCCGGCGCAGGCCGAGCGTATCGGTGAAGAAACTGTTGTTCTGCCGCGCGTCCGACGCCATGGAGGTGACGTGGTGCAGGCCCTTGATATCCTTGATCATCGTCGGCGCCTTTCATCTTTGGTGTGTCCGTTTCGATGGACAAAGATGTAACCCGCTTGATTGCATCGTGGAATTGCAATATTTTTCTCGAATGAATTGCGATTTTTGAAATAATGGCGATGAACGATCATAAAGCTCTCAAAACCTTTCTGATGGCGGCCGAAAAGCGGAACTTCGCGCAGGTCGCCCGCGAACTGGGCATGACGGCAGCCGCCGTCACCCGTGCTATTGCCGCGCTTGAAGACGATCTCGGTGTGCAATTATTCGTCCGCACCACCCGGCAGGTTTCCTTGACGACGGACGGGGCGATCTTCGCCGCACAGATCCAGCCCGCGGTCGAGGCGCTGGAGAATGCCCGGCGCGATGTCCGCAACGCCCACAAGGCCGATGAGGGGCGTCTGAGGATCAGCGCGCCGACATGGCTCGGCAAAACCGTGCTGCCGCCGATCCTGTCCGGCTTCCGGGAACTCTATCCGAAAATGTGCTTCGAGATTTCGCTCTCGGACGGCCTGATCAATATCGTGGATGACGACTACGATCTGGCGATCCGCATTTCGTCGGCCCCATCGGACAAATTCACCATCTGGCGCAAGATCAGGGCCGTGCCGAGAATATTGGTGGCGGCCCCAGGCAGCCGGTTTACGCAGATGGAACATCCGGGCGAGCTGACCCCTGACGATTGCCTTGCCTATAGCGGTGAAAGCCGGCGGGAAAACTGGGTCCTGTCGGACGGCGGATCGAGCATCACCATATCGGCCGGCCGGGCATTTAGCGCCAATAGCGGCGAGGTTCTGGCCGATATGGCAGCGGAAGGCGCCGGTGTGGCCCTGCTGCCGGGATTTAATATCGCCGAACATATCCATAGCGGCCGGCTCGTTCATGTGCTGCCCGGCTGGGTGCCACCCGAACTCTGGCTGACGCTTTATTATCCGCCCTATCAGGCGCTGCCACCCCGTATTGCGACTTTCTCGAAATTTTTTGAAGAGCAGTTGCCGGCACATATGGTGATGCTGGACTAGAGCCGGCAGCACTGACAGTGCCGACGCGCACGAGCGCGCCGCCTGAGGCGAAAAATAATGTGACGGCAGCCACGGCTGCCGTCACATCTTTATGATCGCCTTCTACGCCAGATGCTGATTGAAGAAAGCGGCGATCCGGTCGAACGGGATCTTGTCGGCGCGGTCATAAAGGTCCGTGTGGTTGGCGTCCGGAATGATCACCAGCTCCTTCGGTTCGGCAGCCGCGGCGAAAGCGGTCTCGCTGAAATAGAGGGAATGCGCCTTTTCCCCATGGATGAACATCACCGGCCGCGGCGATATTTCGGCGATATAAGTCAAGATTGGCATGTTCATGAATGACAGCGGTGTCGTCTGCGTCCAGGCATTGCCGGAGTTGACGGCGCGCGCATGGTAACCGCGCGGTGTCCGGTAATAGTCGTGATAATCAATCAGGAACTGCGCTTCGCCACCCTTGAGATCGTTATAAGGGGGTTGATAGGCGGGGCTTCCCTTTTCCGCATCCTGCCAGCGCTGCCGGCTCATCTGCTCCAGCGCCTGCGTGCGTTGTTCGAGGGTAACGCTGTCGTTGTAGCCTTTGGACATCACCCGCGTCATGTCATACATGGTGCTGGCCACGACTGCCTTCACGCGCTTGTCCACCGCCACGGCATTCAGCGCCATGCCGCCCCAGCCGCAGATGCCGATGACACCGATGCGCTCGCGATCCACGTAGGATTGCAGCTCGATATAGTCGACCGCGGCACTGAAATCCTCTGTATTGATATCCGGCGACGCGACGTTCCGGGGCTCACCACCGCTTTCTCCGGTATAGGACGGATCGAACGCCAGCGCGGCAAATCCGCGCTCCGCCATGGTCTGTGCATAAAGGCCGGACGACTGTTCCTTCACGGCACCAAAGGGGCCGCTGACGACAAGAGCAGCCAAAGGCGCAGCTCCGCGGTTCTTTGGCAGGTAAAGATCGCCTACGAGAGTAATGCCGTATCGGTTCCTGAACGAGACCTTCTGGTGGTCGACATTGTCGCTCTTCGCGAAGACCTTGTCCCACGAAGAGGTTTGGGCGAAGGCCTGCGTCGCACCCGCCACCTGCACCATGCCCATTGCGGCGGCGACGATGCCCGTTGCCTTCATCAGGTTGCGCCTGCCGGTATTGCAGGTTTCACTCGTTTCGATTGGCTTGCTCATGCTGGGAACTCCTAGGGTTCGGTTCATTGGACGCGTTCAATACACAGCGGAAATTCCCCAGGGATATGAAGCGCTTCGTAGCCTTGATCGAAGCGTCCCAGCCGAATGAGGCCGGGATGCCTGTAGTCGGCATAGAACATCGCGAGATTGCCCCAGGGCATGTAATAACAAAGGTCGTAACGCCGCTCGTTGTCGAACGGACCATGGCCTTCGACTGTCAACTTTCGAGGGAGGTAGGCGATCTTCTCATTGGAGCCGAAGTCGGCGATCTTGAGATCGAGCGGAAGCATGGATGCAAAATCGCGCGCCGACGGATTGTCGTAGAGCGTCGCGATCATTGTGTTTTCTCCGAAAGTCAGCTTGATCTTCAAATCGGTCTTCTCCTGATTGTCGGCGCCGCTTTTGCTGAGGGCTCGCCCGGGCAGGATGAACGCGGCGGCCATCGCCAGCAGGATGCGTCGGGCAGGAACCATCGGGCGCACCTTCATGACGGCTTCCGCGCCAGCCGCCAGGCGACAAAAGACGCGAGCGAGGAGCAGCAGAGCAGCAATGCGCTCAATGTGAAGGCGGACCACCAACCGAAACTGTCGAATAAAATTCCACCGACCGAGGCCCCCGCCGTGATCGCCAGTTGAATGACGGCAACCTGAAGCCCGCCGCCGGCCTCGGCATCGTCGGGCAGAATGCGGCTCAGCCAGGTGCCCCAGCCAACCGGTGCGGCGGTTCCAAGAAAACCCCAGCCGACAAGGGCGGCGATGACTGGACGTTCCTCTTCGCCAAAGACGACCATGGAGAGCGCGATACCGGCCATCATCATCGGAATGACCACAAGAATGCTGAAGAGACGGCGTTGCAGCAGTCGACCGATGACCCATGTTCCGACCGCCCCGGCCAGTCCCATGATCAGCAGCAACAGTGACAGCACCGTGATTTCGACCCGCGTGACCTGTTCGAGAAAGGGCCGCAGATAGGTGAAAAGTGCGAACTGGCCCATGAATAACAGCAGGATCGCGATCATGCCCGCTGCGACGGCTGGACGTCCAAGCAGCCTGAAGACATTCGTGGATGCGCGGTCGCGCCGCGGCGGGAGTTCCGGCAGGACGATCCATTGCCATAGGAGTGCAAGCAGGCCGATCGGCACGACAAGGAAGAAAGCGCCGCGCCAGCCGATATAGGCGCCCAGCAGGCTGCCGAGCGGGGCGGAAACCGTTGCCGCGACCGCATTGCCGGCATTCAGCAGGGCAAGCGCCTTCGGCACCTGGGCATGGGAGACAAGACGCATCACGATGGCGGTGGACATCGACCAGAAGCCGCCGATCGAAATGCCGAGCAAGGCGCGGCCAAGCATCAAAACCGGGAAAGACGGTGCAAGGGTGACCACGATTCCGGACAACATCAGCAGCGCCGTCAGGCCGAGCACGACAAGGCGCCGGTCGAGCCGCCGGGTCAGGCCGGCAATGAACAGGCTGGTGATGACCGCAAAGATGCCGGAGACGGAGATCGCCTGCCCCGTATTGCCTTCCGAAACACCGAGATCGGCGGCGATCGGCGTCAGCAGGCTGACGGGCATGAATTCCGAAGCGATCAATACGAAGGCGCAGAGCGTCATGCAAAGCACGGCGCTCCATGCCGCGCGCCTGCTGCCCATCTCTTCGTCATAAGTGAGTGTCATTCGCCCAGATCCCACTAAAATCCCGGTTTCTTTCAATGGCGGCAAGATATTGCCGGGCGACTTTGCGGACAATCCGTGCTAATTCGCATGGACTTATCGAAATTCAATATTAATTGGCGAGGTTTGATGCAGCGAGAGGACATGAAGGATCTCCTCTGGTTCATGGAGGTTGCTAAGGAGCGGAGCTTCACAAAGGCTGCGGCGACGCTTGGAACATCGCAGTCGACATTGAGCTACACAATCAAGCAGCTGGAAGCCCGGCTGGGCGTGCGCCTCCTGACGCGGACGACACGCAGCGTGGCCACCACGGAAGCCGGCGAGCGCCTGTTTTTGTCTATCGCTCCGCGATTTCAGGGGATCGAGACGGATTTGGCGGACCTCGTCGCCTTTCGTGAAAAACCCTCAGGCACCGTGCGCCTCACCTTGTCCGATCACGCCCTGCAAACCACCGTCTGGCCGAAGCTGAGCCGCGTACTCACCAACTATCCTGACATCCATGTCGAACTCTATAGCGACAATGGCATGCGCAATATTGTCGAGGAACGCTTCGATGCCGGCGTGCGATTGGGCGAGAGCGTCGACAGGGACATGATTGCCGTCAGGATCGGTCCGGACTGGCGGCTCCGGGCCGTGGCGTCACCGGACTACTTCGCCAGACACGGCATCCCTGCCACACCCCAGGATCTGGTCGGCCATGTCTGCATCAATACACGTCAGGCCACCTGGGGTGGATTTTACACCTGGGAGTTTGAAAAGGACGGGCGAGAACTGCGGGTCAGAGTTGACGGGCAACTCAGCTTCAACTCATCGATTTCCCAGATCGACGCGGCGATGAAAGGCTACGGGATCGCATATATTCCCGAAGACCTTGTCGAGGAGCACATCGCCGAAGGGAGATTGCAGGCGGTTCTGGACAATTGGAGCGCACCCTTCACCGGCTATCACCTCTATTACGCCAGCAGGCGCCAGATGTCTCCGGCGATGAAGGTAATCATCGACGCCTTGCGCCATCATGCCTGATACCGGGGATTGAAGTCTTGCCAAGGGCAGCTGGTCGCCAAATCAGCCCGTCATTGGTGGCGGGTCGTTGCGCCTTGGACACCAGTTTTCCCCATCGGCACATCGCCGAATCATCGCACGACCCGTGCCCGCCCGGCCGAAGCATTGCCGTGGCCCGGAAACCGGAAATAACAGCTTCCGCTTTAAAAAAACCAACTACACGGCACCCGAAATAAAGGCGACAAAGCAAAGCATTGGCCGATTCTGGCAGCCGTTACATAGGTGGGTCAGCGCCCGGCAAGAATCGCAGGACAGTTTTAGATGAAAATAACGGTCAAATCCTTGCGCTCTCGCCCCTCCAAACAGATACTACTTATCCGTGAGCCATCACGTCTGATTGCCCGCAGTGGAAGCTGATCGAATCGATAGTTGGCTTCGTGATTTTATACTCTACAAGACTCTAAGATACGAAAACATCAAGAATAAAATGCGACGCCTCCAAATATTAACTAGGCTTTAAATGTTGGCCTGATATGACACGCTCGTCGCGAAAATCTTAAGCGGCAGAAATTATTGAGCGGCATTCGCACAAGCTAGCGTGGAAAATCCGGGCCCCCTATCTCCGGCTCGAATTGCATGAAGCGTTTCCAGCGCAGGTTCACATGAGCCATGTTCTCCACAATTTCGCTTTATTTGCGGATGTCGGACCGCTGTCATAACGGGCAGTGTCTGGCAGCAGATAGGCGTGACCATCCGCCATTCGGTAAAGGACACGTTCATGACTTCGATCCTCTCCTCATTGTCTGCTGTGCAGATTTCCAAGCTTTCGACGTCCACCATTGCCAGCCTGACGTCGGAAGACGTGAATGCTCTTGATAGCACCAAAATCAAGGCTCTTTCGTCATCTCAGATCGCGTCTTTGAGCACGGATAACCTTGCTCTTTTCAGCTCTGAGGACCTGCGCGCCATTTCCGTGACGGCAGTCAAGGGTCTGACCCTCACCCAGATGGCGAAACTGAGCTCCGCTCAGGTCAGCAGCCTATCGTCCTCTCAGGTTACCGCCCTTTATGCCAGCCAGATTGACGCCCTTTCGACCGACCAGATCAAGGCACTCAACTCGTCTCAGGTCGCAGGCCTCAGCTCCGCTCAGGTTGCAACACTGAGCAGCGACGAACTGGCCCTCTTCTCCACCGACGAAATCAAGGCGATCAGCGCCACTGCCATCGCTGGTCTTTCCACAGCAGCCATCGCCGCCCTCAGCACCGACAATGCAGCCGCGCTGACAAAGACGCAGATCGCCGCCTTGTCTTCCACGCAGTTCAATGCGCTCAGCTCCGGCAGCCTTGCAACCTTCTCGGCAGACGAAGTCAAGGCGATCAGCACCAAGATCCTTGCCGGTCTCGATGTGACCAAGCTCAGCACCGGCAATATCGCCGCGCTCAGCAAGGCACAGGTTTCGGCCCTCTCCACGGCCCAGTTTGCGGCCATGTCGACTGATCAGATCAAGGCGCTGACCTCCGAGCAGGTCTCTGGCCTCAGCTCCGCTCAGGTCGCGACGCTCAGCAGCGACGAACTGGCTCTCTTCTCGACAGACGAGATCAAGGCGATCGCCGCCAACGCCGTTGCCGGCCTTTCGTCCGCAGCCCTCGCTGCCCTTACGACCGACAATGCATCTGCCCTGACGAAGACCCAGATTGCCGGCCTTTCGTCCACGCAGCTCAACGCATTGACCTCCGCAAACCTTGCCACCTTTACGGCAGACGAGATCAAGGCGATCACCACCAAGGCGCTCTCCGGTCTCGATGTGACCAAGCTCAGCACCGACAACATCGCCGCGCTGACCAAGGCTCAGGTAACGTCGCTTTCCTCGACGCAGTTCGCCGCCATGTCGACTGATCAGATCAAGGCGCTGACCTCCGAGCAGGTCTCTGGCCTCAGCTCCGCCCAGGTCGGCACACTGAGCAGCGACGAACTGGCCCTCTTCTCCACGGCAGAGATCGGCGCCTTGAGCGCCAATGCGGTCGCTGGCCTTTCCACGGCGGCTCTGGCTGCCCTTACGACCGACAATGCCACGGCCCTGACGAAGACGCAGATCGCCGGCCTCTCGTCCACGCAGCTCAACGCCCTGACCTCGGCTAGCCTCGCCACCTTCACGGCGGACGAAGTCAAGGCAATCACAACCAAGGCGCTCGCTGGCCTTGATGTCTCCAAGCTCAGCACCGGCAATATCGCCGCACTCAGCAAGGCACAGGTTTCGGCCCTCTCGACGGCACAGTTTACCGCCATGTCGACCGACCAGATCAAGGCCCTCACCTCCGATCAGGTGTCCGGCCTCAGTTCCGCTCAGGTCGCGACGCTCAGCAGCGACGAACTGGCTCTCTTCTCCACCGATGAGATCAAGGCCATCGGCGCCAACGCCGTTGCCGGCCTTTCGTCCGCAGCCCTCGCTGCCCTTACGACCGACAATGCATCTGCCCTGACGAAGACCCAGATTGCCGGCCTTTCGTCCACGCAGCTCAACGCATTGACCTCCGCAAACCTCGCCACCTTTACGGCAGACGAGATCAAGGCGATCACCACCAAGGCGCTCTCCGGTCTTGATGTGACCAAGCTCAGCACCGGCAACATCGCCGCAATGACCAAGGCTCAGGTAACGTCGCTTTCCTCGACGCAGTTCGCGGCGCTCTCGACCGACCAGATCAAGGCTCTCACCTCCGATCAGGTCGCTGGCCTCAGCTCCGCTCAGGTCGGCACGCTCAGCAGCGACGAGCTGGCTCTCTTCTCCACGGATGAAATCAAGGCTATCGCCGCCAACGCCGTTGCCGGTCTTTCTACCGCGGCCCTGGCCGCCCTCAGCACCGATAATGCAGCAGCCCTGACGAAGACCCAGATTGCGGGCCTCTCGTCCACGCAGCTCAACGCGCTGACCTCGGCTAGCCTCGCCACCTTCGCGGCAGACGAAGTCAAGGCAATCACAACCAAGGCGCTCGCTGGCCTTGATGTCTCCAAGCTCAGCACCGGCAATATCGCCGCACTCAGCAAGGCACAGGTTTCGGCCCTCTCAACGGCACAGTTTACCGCCATGTCGACCGACCAGATCAAGGCCCTCACCTCCGATCAGGTGTCCGGTCTCAGCTCCGCTCAGGTCGCGACGCTCAGCAGCGACGAACTGGCCCTCTTCTCCACCGATGAGATCAAGGCCATCGCCGCCACTGCCGTCTCCGGTCTGACGACTGCGGCTATTACGTCGCTTACCACCGACAACGCCGCAGCACTGACCAAGACCCAGATTGCGGGCCTGTCTTCGACGCAGCTCAACGCCTTCAACTCCGCGAACCTCGCCACCTTCACGGCGGACGAAGTCAAGTCGATCACCGCCAAGGCTCTCGGCGGTCTCGACGCCACCAAGCTTAGCACCGGCAATATCGCCGCACTCAGCAAGGCTCAGGCCGCAGCACTGTCCTCGACGCAGTTCGCAGCCCTCTCGACCGATCAGATCGCGGCACTGACCTCCGAACAGGTGTCTGGTCTGAATTCTGCTCAGGTCGCTACGCTCAACAGCACCGAGCTGGCGCTGTTCTCGACAGACGAGATCAAGGCTATCAGCGCCAATGCTGTCGCCGGTCTTTCCACCGCGGCTATCGGCGGCCTCAGCACCGCCCAGGCTGGAGCTCTTTCGGCCCAGCAGCTGAAAGTCATGAACGACGCACAGGTTGAAGCGGTCATCAAGGCTTACAAGGGTGTGTAAAATTTAAGAAACGAGACAATCCACGACGCGGCCCGAAGCCGCGTCGTGGCCTTTTCGTCGCAGAATACTTCGAAAGATTTCTGAAAAATTCGTCTGCATCGTTTATCGAAACAATGCTTTCATAGCGCGACAGAACAATGAGCTGAGGCATTCTCGCCCGGAGAAAATATCAGCAATTGGTCCCTTGGCCTGACTGATCCGTTGCCTCCCAGGCGACCGTTCGACTGGAAGGACATTTCGCTCCTCAAAGCCCGCGGCTGATCAGCGCAAGCAACCCGGATCTCAATACATCCAGCCACAGGCAAGTTACCTGCGATAGCTAAGGATGGCCCATCAACAGGCTGTTCTTATCTTCGACCCTTTGTCGCCTTGCCGCAGGATGTCATGACCGCCAACCAAGTCTCCCCATCAAATGACGACACCGCTCCGAGTGCACTCGATCTTGCGCGGAACCAGCGGCTGAGCCTCATGGATCTGCTGAGCATATCAGAGGCGCTCAATGCCGCCGGGCAACAGGCGGCGGCGGCGGAACTTTACAAGACCTGGGTCGCATTCAACGACAACAACCCGACGATCCATCTCGCCTATTTCAACTATGCCGTCATGCTCAACCAGCTGGGCGATCGGGCCGGCGCTGTACAGGCGTTTCGCGCCTGCCTGAAGGCCAACCCGGAATTCGCGCCCGGCCACATCAATCTCGGCCGCGCGCTTGAAGATGCCGGGCTGATCGGCCACGCGGTGGAGCAATGGTCGCATTATGCCGAAGCGACGAAAAGCGTCGACGCCGAGACAATCGGCCATCGGCATATGACCCTGCAGAATATGGGCAGGGTTCTAGAAGGCGCCGGAAAGCTCGAAGAGGCCGAGACCGCCTTGCTACAGGCATTCGAACTGCGGCCGGAACTGCCGGAGGCCGGCCAGCACTGGGCATCGTTGCGGCAGCGCCAGTGCAAATGGCCCATACTTGCCCCTTCGAGCCATATTCCCGTGCGCAAGATGCTCGATGCGATGTCGTCGCTGACGCTGAGCTGTTACGCCGACGACCCGATGTTCCAGCTCGCCAAGGCATATCGCCTCAGCAAGATGCTGGTCGGTGCGCGTCCGGACCTCAGCCGGTTCCCGCGCAGATCACCCAAGCAGAAATCCGGCACCGGCCAGCGTCTGCGCGTCGGCTACCTCTCGTCGGATCTTCGCGATCATGCCGTCGGCTTTGCCCTCTGCGAAGTTCTGGAACTTCATGACAAAGATAGCATCGAGGTCTTCGCCTATTATTGCGGCAATGTCCGCGGCACTGACAGCACGCAGGCACGCATCAAGGCCGCGGTTCATTGCTGGCGTGATATTCACGGCATGGATGATGCCACCGCGGCATCTCAGATCATTGCCGACGAGATCGATATATTGATCGACGTGAATGGCTACACCAAGGATGCCCGTACGAAAATCTTCGCCTATCGTCCCGCGCCTGTCATCGTCAGCTTCTGCGGCTATCCCGGATCGATGGGAAGCCCGTTCCATCAATATCTGATCTCCGACGGCTACATGATCCCGCCGGAGAACGAGATCTATTATTCCGAAAAGGTGCTCCGCATCGCCTGCGACCAGCCCCTCGACCGGAAGCGGTCCATCGCCCCCCGGCCGACCCGGGCAGAGGTCGGATTGCCGGAGGATGCATTCGTTTATGCCAGCTTCAACGGCATGCAGAAGATCACGGAAAACTGCTTCGCCCGCTGGATGACGATCCTGTCTGAGACGCCCGGCAGCCTGTTGTGGCTGCTGGCGGGTGATGACGACGTCAATCAACGGCTGCGAGACCTTGCGGAAAAGAGCGGCGTCGCGTCCGACAGGCTCATCTTCGCACCGAAGGCCCAAAACCCGCAGCATATTGCGCGCATCGGTCTTGCCGATCTGTTCCTCGACACGTTCCCCTATGGCGCGCATTCCACGGCGTCGGATGCGATAACCTCAGGCCTGCCGGTTCTCACCATGTCGGGCAAGACCTTTGCCGCACGCTTCTGCGGCAGCATCGTCACCGCGGCGGGCGTGCCGGAGATGATCTGCTCCTCACCGGAAGATTATGTGGCCCGCGCCATCGGTTTCGAACGCGACCGCAAAAGCCTTCTGGAGGTCAGGGAATCGATCGCCCGGCAGCGCGACACCAGCGTGCTGCGCGATATTCCCGCCCTGGCGCGGCGTCTCGAAGAACTCTTCTGGCAAATGCAGGGTGAATGCGAGCGTGGCGAGACCCCGGTGCCCGACCTCAGCAATCTCGATATTTATTACGAAGCAGGTGCAGAAGCGCTGCAGGAAAACATCGAGTTCGAGGACGAACAGAGTTACCGCGAGCGCTACCTGAAGAAGCTGAGGCAATGGCACGATTATGCGCCGATCCCCTATGACCGCCGCCTCTGGCAGAAACCGGACAATTGAGCGGGGATCGAACGACACCGGCAAGGACAAGCGCCGTGCGGCGCCTCCCGACAAATATTGACCGCCCGCAAGGCGATGGATGAACAGGACTGACTTAGCAATGTTCGCGGACGAAAGAATTGTCATTGTGGGCGCCGGGCTTTCCGGCGCGGTCATTGGCCGGGAGCTGGCACTGGCAGGCCACAGGGTCGATATCGTCGATGCCCGCGATCACATTGCCGGCAATTGCCACACCGAACGCGACGGTGAGACCGGAGTTATGGTGCATGTTTACGGTCCGCATATTTTCCACACCGACGACAAGGAAGTCTGGGACTATGTGAACGGCTTTCAGACATTCATGCCTTACAAGAACCGGGTCAAAACGACGAGCGGTGAGCGCGTCTATTCGCTGCCGGTCAATCTGCACACGATCAACCAGTTCTTCGGCAAGAATTTCCGGCCCGATGAAGCCAGAGCCTTTATCGAGGAAAAGGCCGACAAGTCGATTACCGATCCACAGACCTTCGAGGAGCAGGCGCTGCGCTTCGTCGGCCGCGATCTCTATGAAGCCTTCTTCAAGGGATACACCGAGAAACAATGGGGTTGCTCGCCGACGGAACTGCCGGCCTCGATCCTGAAACGCCTGCCCGTGCGCTTCAACTATGACGACAACTACTTCTTCCACAAATATCAGGGCATGCCGGAAACCGGCTATACGGACATGATCGAACGCATCCTCGATCATCCGAATATCAGCGTCAAACTTGGCACCCATTTCCAGCGCGCCGAAGCGCCGGCCTCCGCACACGTCTTCTATTCCGGTCCGCTCGACGGCTATTTCGACTTCGAATTCGGCCGTCTGGCGTACCGGACGCTCAATTTCGAACGTTTCACCTATGACGGCGATTATCAGGGCTGTGCGGTGATGAATTATGGCGACGTTTCGGTGCCCTTTACCCGCATCACCGAACACAAGCACTTTTCTCCGTGGGAAGATCATGCCGGCTCCGTCTGCTACAGGGAATTCTCCCATGAATGCGGCCCGCAGGACATTCCCTATTATCCCATCCGGCTGGTCGAGGACAAAGAACAGCTCGCCGAATATGTGGCGCGCGCCGAGCGGGAAGCGTCGGTAACCTTTGTCGGGCGGCTCGGGACCTACCGTTATCTCGACATGGATGCGACCATTCGAGAGGCGCTCGACACCGCCCGGCTCTATCTCGCCCGGCGAGCGGAGGGCGCTCCCATGCCGGCATTTCTGCATTCACCCCTTTGAGGTGACGGCGGCTGAAGCGTAGCAACTTAAGGTTCAGGCAAGCCCGATTGCGTACTCAACATCTGAAAAATGGTGGACCTGCGTAACCGATGCCCCTCTGGTGGGCTCGGGCGGAAAATCCACCTGTTGGGCCTGGACTTTAGGATTTTTCAGACATGACGTCGATCATTTCTTCCCTGAACGTCAATCAGATCAGATATCTCTCGACAGAGGCGGTCGCGGCCTGGACAACCGAGGACGTCGCGTCGCTCTCTACAACGCAGATCAAGGCGCTCTCCTCGGATCAGATCGCGGCACTGGATGTGGAGGATGTGAAAGTCCTCAACTCACAACAGTTGAGCGCCATTTCGCAGGGCGCCATCGCTGGCCTGACACTGGATCAGCTCAACATTCTCGATCAATACGCCATCAAAAGCCTGAATTCGAGCCAGATTTCTGCGCTCACCACCACCCAGCTCCATGCCCTGACGACGGAACAGGCGGAGGCTTTGACCTCATCTCAGGTGCGCGCCCTCAATGCGACGCAAATTGCCGCCCTGAGCGCTGAAGATATAGCGACGTTCTCAACCGCCGATATCGCAGCGCTCACGAGCAAAGCCATGCCGGGCCTGAGCACGGAGGTGATCGCAGGGCTTACCCCCGAGCAGATCGCGGCCCTGAGCACGAGCGCCGTTGCGAGCCTGACGACCGACCAGATCGCGGTCCTGAGCCCGGAACAGGCCGAAGCCCTGTCGCCGGCGCAGGTCAAAGTGCTGAGCTCGATGCAACTCGCTGCCCTCGGCACAGACGACATAGCGACATTCTCGACCGCCGACATCGCCGCGATCACCGTCAAGGCCATGCCGGGCCTCAGCACCGAGGCAATCGCAGCGTTTAGCCCGGATCGGATCGCCGCCCTCAGCGCAAGCACGATTGCCGGCCTGACGATCGACCAGATCGAAACCCTGAGCACCGCTCAGATCGCCGCATTGACGACGGCCCAGATTGCCGCACTCAAGACGACGCACATCGCCGCCTTAAGCACCAGCCAGGTCGAAGCCCTGTCGCCGGAACAGGTGAGGTCGCTGAGCGCGGCGCAATTCGTGGCGCTGAGCGCGGAAGACATCGCGACATTCTCTACCGCCGATATAGCGGAGATCACCGGCAAAGCCATGCCCCGTCTGGGCACGGAGACGATCAGCACGCTGACCAGAGAGCAGATCGCCGCATTGACGACGGCCCAGATGAACGCCCTCGGCGTAGCGCAGTTCCAGGCCTTGAGCGCGGCTCAGATCGAGGCCCTGTCAACCGCTCAGATTGCCGCCCTCAGCACCGGCGTGGTCGCAAACCTGATAGCCGACCAGATCGAAGCCTTCAGCACCCAGCAGGTCGAGGCGCTGTCCTCGGCACAGGTGAAGTTGCTGAGCTCGATCCAGCTTGCGGCCCTGAGCGCCGAGGACATAGCAACATTCTCGACCGCCGATATCGCGGCAATCACCGGCAAAGCCATGTCCGGCCTGAGCGCGGACGCAATCGCGGCGCTGTCCACCGCCCAGATCGCCGCCCTGACCACCAGCGCCATTGCCGGCCTGACGGCCGATCAGATCGAAGTTCTGAGCACCGAGCAGGTTGAGGCGCTGTCTCCGACGCAGGTGAAGTCCCTGAGTTCAGCGCAGCTTGCAGCCCTGAGCATCGAGGATCTGGCGACATTCTCGACCGCCGATATCGCAGCGATCACGAATAAAGCCATGTCGGGCTTGAACACCGATGTTATCGCGGCCTTCACCACGGCTCAGATCGGCGCCCTCACCACCAGCGCCATCACCGGCCTCACCTCCGATCAGATCGAAGCCCTGAGCGGCAATCAGGTCAGCCTTCTATCCACCGCGCAGATCAAGGCCTTGAGTTCGGTTCAGGTCGCCGCCCTAGGCAACGATGTGGCCGCCCTGTCCACCAGCCAAACCGCCGTGTTGAGCACATCGGGCATCAAGGGTCTGACCAGCGATCAGGTTGCGGCCCTCAGCATCGATCAGATCGCGGCCCTGACCACAGCCCAGATCGCGGCTTTCGGCTCGGGGCAGATTGCGGCCTTGAGCACGGACAATATAGCATCGCTTTCCGTGGCCCAGCTTGCGGCAATGAGCACCTCCGGCATCCTCGGACTTTCGACCGGCCAGATCGCCGCCCTCAGCACCGATCAGGTTTCCAGGCTGTCGACCAAGCAGATGGCGCGGTTGAGCGCGGCACAAATTGCCACCCTCGGCACAGACGACATCGCCGCTCTTTCAACGGCCCAGATCGCCTCCCTGAGCGCTGCGGGCGTTACGGGACTAAGCGCGCAACAGCTGGCGACCCTCACCACCAGCCAGGCCGAAGCCTTGACGAGCGCGCAGATCGTCAATCTCGGCTCCACACAGATTTCGCAGCTGGGGACGGACGATCTGGCGAAATTCACGACCAAGGACATCGCCGCGATCACGTCCAGCGCAATCGCAGGACTGTCGGCAGAGACCCTCGCCTCCCTGACGACAGCCCAGATTGCCGCCCTGAATGTACAAAGCATCGGTGCGTTGAGCACCGCGCAGATCGCCGCCTTGAGTATCGCCCAGGTCGAGGCCTTGACCACCGCCCAGGTCGGCGCTCTCAGCTCGAAACAGATCGCCGCCTTGAGCGCGGATAACATTGCGACATTCTCGACCAAGGATATCGCCGCGATCAGTTCCAGTGCGATCTCCGGATTGTCGGCAGAGACCATCGCCTCCCTGACGACAGCCCAGATTGCCGCCCTGAACGTGCAAAGCATCGGTGCGTTGAACACCGCGCAGATCGCCGCCCTCAGCACCGCGCAGGTCGAGGCCTTGACCAGCGCTCAGGTAAGCGCTCTCAGCTCGACGCAGATAGCGGCCCTGAGCGCGGAGGATATGGCGACGTTCTCGACCAAGGACATTGCCGCCCTCAGCTCGAATGCAATCCCGGGCCTGTCCACCCAAACCATAGCGTCGCTGACGACAGCACAGATCGCAGCGCTGAGTACGGCTGGCATTGGCGGGTTGAGCACCGGACAGGTTGCAGCGCTTACTGGCGATCAGGTGGACGCCCTGACCAGTACCCAAATCGCGGCACTCACCTCCAAACAGGTTGCGGCCTTGAGCGTGGCTGACATCGCCTCGCTGTCAGCAGCCCAGATAGCCGCCCTCAGCACGGCGGGCATAACGGGCCTGACCACTGATCAGATCGCGGCCCTCGATACCGCGCAGGTCGAGGCTTTGACCGATACACAGGTTGGTGCTCTCAGCTCGAAACAGATTGCGGTCTTGGGTACGGACGACATGGCAACGTTCTCGACCAAGGACATTGCCGCGATCAGTTCAAACGCCATCCCGGGCTTGTCAACGGAGACCATAGCGTCGCTGACCACGGCCCAGGTCGCAGCCTTGAGTGCGGCTGGCGTTGAAGGGTTGAACACCGGGCAGGTCGCCGTCCTGACGAGCGATCAAGTCGACGCCCTGATCAGTATTCAGGTCGGCGCCCTCACCTCCAGACAGGTTGCCGCCCTCAGCGTGGCCAGCATCGCCTCGCTTTCGGCAACCCAGATAGCCGCTCTCAGCACGGCGGGCATAGCGGGCCTGACCACCGATCAGATCGCCGCTCTCAACACCGCTCAGGTCGAGGCCCTCACCAGTGCTCAGATCGGCGTCCTCAGCGCAAAACAGATTGCGGCCCTCAGCGCCGGTGGCCTTGATACATTCACCGCCGCCGAACTGGCTGTCATCAGCTCGAGTGCGATCTCGGGCCTGTCGACAGCGGCAATCGCTTCGCTGACGACGGCGCAGATCGCAGCCCTCGGCGCGGCGGCAGTACCCGGCCTGACCACCGCCCAGATCGCGGCCTTCGGCACCGGTCAGGTGGATGCCCTCACCAGCGCCCAGATCGCCGCCCTCACCTCCAGACAGGTTGCGGCTCTGAGCGTGGCCAGTATCGCCTCGCTCTCGGCAGCCCAGATCGCCGCCCTCAGCACTGCGGGCACGGCGGGCCTGACCACCGATCAGATCACGGCCCTCGACACCCTTCAGGTCGAGGCCCTGACCAGTGGTCAGATCGGCACTCTGAGTTCGAAACAGATCGCGGCCCTCAGCGCCGGCGATCTCGATACATTCACTGCCGCCGAGCTGGCTGCCATCAGTTCGAATGCGGTCGCGGGCCTGTCGACAGCCACGATCGCCTCGTTGACGACCGCTCAGATCGCCGCACTCGGCGCGGCGGCAATACCGGGCCTCACCACGGATCAGATCGCGGCTCTCGGCACCGGTCAGGTGAGCGCGCTGACCAATGCGCAGATCGGCGCCCTCACCTCCAAACAGGTTGCGGCCCTGAATACGGCCGACATCGCCTCCCTTTCCGTCAGCCAGATAGCGGCTCTGGACGCCAAGGCGATTGCGGGCCTTGGCAGCGCGCAGACCGGCGCGTTGAGCATTGAACAGGTCCAGACATTATCCACCCGGCAGATAGCATCGCTGAATTCGGACGCGCTCAAAGGCCTGTCTGCCGAGATGCTGGAAACCTTCTCGACGGAGGAACTCGCGGCTATCGGCTCAAGCGCGATAAAGGGACTGTCCACGGACTTTATCGCCGCTCTTTCCACCGCCGAGGTTGCGGCCCTGAGCACGGCTGGCGTCGCCGGATTGACCAGCGATCAGATCAATGCCCTCGGCAAGGACCAGATCGAAGCTCTCTCCACCAGCCAGATCGCCGCATTGAGTTCGGCCGGACTTGCGGGATTGACGGCGGACGATCTGGATACATTCTCGACCGGCGAACTTGCCGCCATCAGTTCGACGGCGATAAAGGGACTGTCCGCCACCGTCGTGGCCTCCCTGTCTTCTCAGGAGATCGCCGCTTTGACGACGGGCCAGGTGGCTGCGCTGAGCTACGGTCAGGTCGCGGCGATGGGGTCTGCGCAAATCGGAGCGCTGTCACTGTCACAGGTCAGCGTCCTCAACGCGCTGCAGGCAGCCGCGCTTGGCGGCGACGACCTGACGGCATTTTCCGCCGAACAGATCATCAGCCTGAGTTCGAGCGCGATCTCGGGATTGGGCACGGGTACGCTCGCTGCCCTGACGGCATCCCAGGCGGCAGCCTTCACGCCAGGCCAGGTCGCCGCCATGACATCGGCGCAGGTTACGGCCTTGAACAGCGCCAAGACCACCAACAGCTCTGTCCAGGATATCGCCTCCCTGATCTCAACCACCAACGAGACGACTTCGACCCAGGGCAGCGCGACCAGCACATCAGTGGCGGCTTCGAGTGAAACGCAGGAGACGTCTGACGTCGCTGCAACCATTTTGTCTTATCTGGACGTCTGATTTTAGCCTGCGAACAGGGAAATAACCGGGCCGGGATAACTGCCATCGCCTGATGGCAGCCGCCATCTCGCCGGCTCACCAACCCCGCGTCAGGTTGCGATCAGACCGGGGCCGGGCTGCTCGCCGCTGGCGCAAGGTTCCGTGCGATCTCTCCGGCAACGAAGATCGCGTGCTCGGTAACCTGGGGCAGGCCCATCAGTTCACCGAAGGTTCCGCGCGCCAGCGGACCGCCGATCAGCAGCGTTTCAATGGCCTGGCCGCGGCTGTCGATGGCGCGGGATCGCTCGTCGCAGCGGATGCCCAGCCCCGTCGGGCAAAAGGTCAGAAGACCCGCCTGCTCCAGACCGGAAAGAAAAGCCTGCGATTTCAGAATTCCACCATGGGCGGGACCGGTTGTCACGACAATCGCATCGACGTCGAGCCGCGCGATTTCCCTTTTACCGCGAAACCGCAGATCGACATGCAACGAACCGTCTTCGCCAGCCTTTGCGGACACAAGCGACCCGGCGACGATCTGTAGCTGGCCCGAAATTATGGCCGCATCCAGAAGTTTCTCCACCTGCGGCGCGATCCTGAACCGGTGCGCGTCCCAGAAGGGCCGCAGCCACCGCACCACCCTGCGCTTTTCGATCAGCGGAAGGTTCCGCCATATGTCGCGTCCCTGCAGGCGAACGGCGTCCAGAACGCCATGCCAGCTCGCACCGCCCGCTTGCGACACTCGCACAGCCTCTCGAATCCGCCGCAATAGTTCCGACCCGCTTTTGGACGGCGGATCGACGAAATCGCCGTAGGGTTCCTGCGGCAAGGCCGGATGGCCACGCGACCGCAAACCGCGGCGCGACAGCGAAACGACCCGCGCGTGATGGCCGCGCCGGTGGAGCGCGGCAAAGGCATCAGCCGCGGTCAAGCCATTGCCGACGATCAGAATGCGGTCACCCGCGGCGATATTTTCCAGCGCGGCGTCCGCATTCAAGTCCGCCACCAGTTTCGGATGGCCGGCAAGCGGTTTCAACACCTGCGGAAGCGCCGGCGGCGGATGGCTCGTCGCAACCACCACGATGTCCGCGAAGTGGTTGTCGCCCTCTGCGGTTTGCAGCTCCCAGCCATCCGCATGGCGAGCCACATGCTTCACCGTGCTGCGCCTGTGCTCAACAATGCCCGCATCCAGCAAAGGCGCGATCTCGGCCGCGACATAGGCGCCGAAGACCCTGCGTTGCGGATAGGCCTGCCCATCGGGCAAAACCGCTGCTGCATCGCCCGCAAGCGCGTTCGACCTGTCGAGATAGTGGAGGAAATTATCCGGATCATCAGGATAAAGCGTCATGCGCCCGGCCGGCACGTTGATCCGGTTGGCCGGCTCCGGCGTGGAATAGGCAAGCCCCGCGCCCAATGCCGCTCTCGGTTCGAACACCACGATCCGCACATTTTCGAACGCCCCAGCGGCTCGATGGAGATGGAGGGCAATCGCTGCCCCGCTAAATCCACCGCCTATGATGGCGACAATGGCATTCTTCCGGCTCACTGACATTCCAACTCACGCGACCTCGACGGCTCGCCCCGAATAACGTCCAATTTTAGCAGCCCGGACGAAAAATTCACAGCGATGCGTGTCAGGCCGCGCAAGTTCGAACGCATGCGTCCCGTCCGGTCCGGCTGCGGCACTTTCGGCGGATGAGCGGCAAAGGCCGCCGCTCCACCTTTTCTGCCTGCGTTATTCGGCTGCAATCGCCGCGCTCTCCTCGGCCTCTTCGAGTGCGCGCACCAGCGGAATGACGTGCTTGCCGAAATACTCGACCTCCTCCTGGAAATGCAGGAAACCGAGCAGGATGAGGTCCGCGCCGGCGCGCTTCAGGCGCACGATGCGCTCCGCCACCTGTTGGGGGGTGCCGATGAGGTTAGAGCGGAAACCGTCATTGTACTGAACGAGATCCTCGAAGCTGGATTTCGCCCAGTTGCCCTCTCCTTCCGGGGAGGCCTTGCCGGCATTCTTCACTTCATGGCCAAAAGCGTTGACCGCTTCCGGATTGGCCTTCTCGATGATTTCGGCAAGCACGGCCTTTGCCTCTTCCTCCGTCTCACGCACGATGGCGAAGGCATTTACGCCGACCTTGACCGAATGATTGTTCTCAGTCGCCTTGGCACGGATGTCATCGACCTGCCTTGCAATTTCTTCCGGGGTGTTACCGTTGGTGAAGTACCAGTCGGAAACGCGGGCCGCCATATCGCGGGCTGCGCGCGAAGAACCGCCCTGAAAGATTTCAGGCTGCGGATCGATCGGTTTCGGCTTCAGGGAATAATTGTTGAAGCGATAGAAATCGCCGCGGAAGGTGAAGCTGTCTTCCGTCCAGATGCCGCGCAATGCACGGATGAACTCCTCCGAGCGGCGATAGCGCTCGTCGTGGTCGAGCCACGGTTCGCCGATGGCATGGAACTCGCCGCGAAACCAGCCGCTGACAATGTTGACCGCAACGCGGCCATTGGTGAGGTGGTTAATCGTGGCGATCTGTTTTGCAGCGAGCGCCGGGTTCCACGGCCCCGGCAGAATGGCGGCTATGACCTTCAGCGTCTTTGTCGACTCCAGCAGGGAATGGCTGAAAGACACGGATTCATGCTGGAACTCGGCGCCGTAACCGGCCGTGAATCGAATCTGGCTCAGCGCATAGTCAAAACCGCTCGCTTCCGCGATCTGCGCGAGCTTGCGGTTATAGTCGATTGTCCAGCTGGTGCGTTGCTCGATATTCGAGATGACAAGGCCACCGGAAACATTCGGAACCCAATAGGCGAATTTAACGGGCTCGGCTGTGCGTGCGGTCATGATAAATTCCTCTCAATCTCAGTTGGCAGCCGCTTCGCGTGAAACGACGGAAAGGGTCGGATGGTGATCGCCGCCGCCAAGCGCTTTGGCGGGTAAAAGCTCGAACAGATCGGCGACGGCGCGCTCAATGCGCGCTTCGACAGCCGGGTTTGAAAGCGTGTATCCGGTAAAATCCGCCTCGATGGCATAAACCGTCGTCGGCACGGTGACAGCGCCGAAGAAGCCGAACAGCGGACGGAACTGGTGTTCCAGCATCAGGCCATGCAGCGGCGAGCCGCCGGTCGCGGCAAGGATCACGCGTCGACCCTGCAGGGCACGAAAATCGACGAGATCGAATAAATGCTTGAGCGCGCCCGTATAGGACGCGCGATAGACCGGCGAACCGACGACGAGCACATCGGCAGCCTCCACGGCATCAACAATCGCACGCCCGGCCTCGTCGAGCTCATCTGCGCGCAATGCCCGAAATAGAACCGGGGCGGCATCGGCAAGATCGATGAGGTCGGTTTCAACCTTCGCCGTCCGCCCGATCGCGGCAACAATTCGTTCAACGACGTGCGCCGTGCGGGACGGCCGCTTCACACTACCGGAAATGCCAAGGATCTTCATATCCGTTCGCCCTTCTTTTGTGTGTATTTTCTATGTTTTTAATAGGCTATCAAAGGCGCTCATTCCAAAAGCCGCATATTTTGAGAAATGCTTTCGCGTATTTGGGCCGAAGCACGACTGGTTCACACAGGGCAAGGCGGTCGCTGCAAGCGCCGGAGCGGAAAGCCGCTCATGCCCTCAACGGGCGGATATTGCCCAAAAGCAGGACACCGGGGATCTCCGATCCCCGGTGTCAATATCTAGGGCGATGCTTTCAGCGCCTCAACCGAGCGCGACGTAAAGGCAGGGCAAGGATCAAAACTCCTCCCAGTTGTCGGGGGCGGTATTCAACGCGGCATTGCCTGAAAACGCCGCCCTTATCCTGCCGCCAAGCGCACGCGCGGGAGAGGCTGCGGGCCTGTCGGCGACCGATGCCGTGCGCACGGGCGCGGAGGCCTCGCCATAACCGCCTTCGGACAGTTTGAACTGTGCGATCAGCCCGTTCAGCGAAGACGCCTCGCGTGCAAGCCCGTGGCTGGCGGCCGTGCTTTCCTCCACCATGGCGGCGTTCTTCTGGGTGTCCTGATCCATCTGGTTCACGGCCGTATTGATCTGCTGAAGGCCGGAGGATTGCTCCTGTGCTGATTCCGCGATGGCGGCAACGTGCCGGTTGATTTCCTGCACCTCCGTCACGATCAGTTCCAGCGCCTTGCCGGTTTCACCAACCAGCTGCACGCCCTGCTGAACCTGACCGTTGGAAGTCGTGATCAGGTTCTTGATCTCCTTGGCCGCACCGGCAGAGCGTTGCGCCAGTTCGCGAACTTCCTGCGCGACAACGGCAAAGCCCTTGCCCGCCTCACCCGCACGGGCAGCTTCCACGCCGGCATTCAGCGCCAGAAGGTTTGTCTGGAACGCGATCTCGTCGATCACGCCGATGATGTTGGAAATCTCATTGGCGGATGTCGCGATCTGCTCCATTGCAGCGACGGCCTGCTGCACCACCTCTCCGGATTTTTCAGCGCCGACTTTTGCACGGCCGACGAGGTGACCCGCTTCCTGCGCCCGTTTCGTGGCGTCCTTCACCGTCGTGGTGATCTCTTCCAACGCAGCCGCAGTCTCTTCAACGGCGGCAGCCTGCTGCTCCGTACGCCTCGCCAGATCGTCCGCCGCAGACCTTATCTCGTTGGCGCCGGCGTCGATGCCGCGCGCGTTCTGCGCCACCTGGCTCAAGGTCGACTGCAACTGTTCCGCAGCCCGGTTGAAATCGCCGCGGATTCCGTCAAGACCGGAGACGAACGGCTGACCGATCCGGTAAGTAACGTCGCCCTGGGCGATCTTCGAAAGGGCCGTAGCAAGATTGTCGACGGCAAACTGCACGTCGGCAGCTTCCCTGGCCTTCTGTTTCTCGCGCTCGATCCGGTCCTTTTCAGAATTCGACCGGTTGGCCTCCGTTTCATTCTCAAGCCGGAGGCGTTCGATTGCGCTTTCGCGAAACGCCTGAACCGCAGCGGCCATCTGGCCGACTTCATCCCTGCGATCCATTCCGGAAATTTCGCTTACCGTATCACCGGCCGCGAGCGATTCCATACGCGCGCGAAGCCGCGCAATCGGGGTGGTGATGCCCCGGGAGGAAATGAGCAGGCCAAGTGCGATAACGGCCAGCGAAACGAGCGCGAGCGTAATCAGGCCCGTCCAGATCGTCGTATTGGTGCTGGCTGTAAGGCGTTCTCTCCCCTCATTCATCACCTGGATGAGCTGCTCATTGCCGGCGCTGATCTTTGGCGAGACTTCGGCAATTTTCCGAAGCACGTTGAGCGCCATCTGCTGCGCTTCGGCGCGTTGCCCTGCCTGCATGAGGGCGATGACCTGATTGCCGGTCTCCTCGACTTCGACAACACCCTTGAGGATATCGCGGGCGGCATCCGTGCGCGCCGGCACCAGTTCCATGATCTTGTTCTGGCGTTCCTCGAGCTGCTTACGGTCGGCTCGGAAGGTTTTGACGGCAGCTTCGAAATCAGCGCTGGCCGGGTCGTTAAGGCTGGCGCGAAGCATCTGCATGCCAAGTGCATTGAGGTTCCCGCTGGTTCTGGCGTTCAGAACCGCAGCAAGGGCCTCATGGCCGATGAAATCGCTATAGACGCTGTCGGTGCCTTTATATTGCAGGCTGACGTAGCTTATTCCGGAAAGCGACATCAGGCTCATCAACGAGATGACAAAAACGACCTTCGTTTTTATCTTGGTATTGTTCAGGAAAGACATGAATGGCCTCAAGGCAAGCACTCCTCCAGCCGCCCTCTCAGGAGGCCGGGGAATATATAATGAAACATCGCGGGTAGCTGTTGCCCCTCCTCATAGGGCGACAAGCGGATGCCTTTTTCGAGCCGCCGCCGGGCGGGTCGTCATGGGTCCGCTTGTTCTACCGGCTCCGCCGATGAAACCTTGGAACCTGCGTATTTTAGATTTCACAAAATCACTAAATGAAGTGTTACCCGGGATAGGCAAGTGCTGACAATTCGCCACGCCGCAGACCGGTTCGAGCTCGTCGGCAAGGGCGGGAACCTTGTCGGCCTCAAACAATATTCCATCCGAAACCGGTGGGGGCGGTACTGCCGCATAGGCTCGCAAGATCATCAGCCCGTAAAAGACCCATGACAGCGCCGGCAAGGCAAGAAGCACCAGCAACACAAGCAAAAGAGGCGACAGGATATCCACGCCGCCTTCCATCGACGCCTGCCCGCCGGGCCTTGTCGAACAGGGCTGGAAGCGAACGGTGCGCATCGACATCGATGGAGCCGGCGAATTCCAGGCAGCCCGGGTCCGAGGGTATGACGGTGGTGTCGAAATCAGCGTAGTAGATGTCCAGCATGTGCAATTTGTCCAGCGGATGGAAGTATTTGGACGTCCCCATTTCGCTTGCAAGGCTCAGCTATTTAAAAAGGGGCGATCACGGACCGCCCCAACGGAAATGATCTTATTTCAGTCCGCTTATGCGGGACGCTCCTCGCCTGCATTGGGTCGCCAGGTAATCAACCTCTTCTCCGCAAAATCCAGAATGAGGTCAATAACAAGAACGAACACCGCCAGAATGATGATGCCTGCGAAGACGCCGACCGCATCGAAGTTGCCTTCCGAGCGGGCGATCAGGTAGCCGAGACCGGCGGAAGCTCCCAGATATTCACCGATGATTGCGCCGACCACTGCAAATCCGACGGAGGTGCGCAGCGACGATAGAATCCAGCTCGCCGCCGCCGGGAAATAGACGTGACGCAGCAGATCCGAACGCTTGGCGCCCAGAATGCGGGTATTGGAAAGCACGACCGGGTTCACTTCGCGCACGCCCTGCATGGCGTTGAAGAAGGTGACGAAGAAGACGAGCGTAACCGCAAGCGCAACCTTGGACCACAGGCCAAGACCGAGCCAGAGCACGAAGATCGGAGCCAGAACGACACGCGGAATGGCGTTCACGGCCTTGATGAACGGATCGAGCACCCGCGCGACGAAGGGGCTGAGGCCCAGCCAGACGCCGGCGCCGACACCGAGACCTGTACCGATGAGATAGCCCAGCACGGTTTCGCTCAGCGTGATGCCGACATGTTTGTAAAAACCGGCATCGGCAACCCAGTCAATCACCTGTTTGACGATGTCATAGGGTGCCGGAAAGAAGAAGCGGTCGATGGCGCCCGAGGTCACACCGAGCTGCCACCCGCCCAAAAGCACGACCAGAAGAGCGATCTGGATGATACGAACATTAACGGCTTGCATAGCTTTTCTCCACTTCGCCACGCAGGGACGCCCATATATCGCGATAGAGCGTCATGAATTTTGGATCGAGTTTGATTTCCGCGACGTTGCGGGGCCGCTCGAGATCGACAGGGAAGCTCTCGATGACGCGGCTCTTCGGGCCGGCAGCGAGAACGACAACCCGGTCTCCGAGCGCAATCGCTTCTTCCAGATCATGGGTGATCATGACCACCGCACGGCGGTCCTCCTGCCACAGGCGCAGTAACTCGTTCTGCATGAGGTGGCGGGTGTGGATATCCAATGCGGAGAAGGGTTCATCCATCAGGATGACCTTCGGCTCGGTGATGAGCGCCTGCGCCATCTGCACGCGTTTGCGCTGTCCGCCGGAGAGCTGGTGCGGAAAGCGGTCTCCGAAGCCCTTGAGGCCGACCTTTTCAAGCCAGGCCTGGACCTTGGCGCGCCGCTCATTTTCGGGAACGCCCCGGAACATCAACCCAAGCTCGACATTCTGAAACGCGGTCTTCCAGGGAAGAAGCGCGTCCTGCTGGAACAGATATCCGATGTTGTTCTGTACACCCTTAACGAGCGAACCGTCGATGGAAACCTTGCCCTGCGCTGGCTTCAACAGGCCTGCGATGGCGTTGAGAATGGTGGACTTTCCGCATCCCGTCGGCCCAACGATGGAGAGAAACTCGCCATCGCCGACCTTGAGATTGACGTTTTGAACCGCAACAAACGAACCGAACGCCATGGTCACGTCGTCGATTGCCACCATCGGCTGGGGTTCGAGTTGCGTCACGGGTTCTAGCTTTCTGGCTGGCAAAGACATGGCGGCCTCTCAGTTTGCGGCCTTCGAGGCCGCAGCCTCGACGAACTTGTTGGTGTAGGTGGTGTTGAGATCGATCGTCGCCTTGGCGACCGCATCATTGAAGCTTTTCAGAACGGCCAGCGGTGTTTCGAGATCCGCAGGCTCAAACTTGCCATCTTCGGAGAAGATCGCCTTGGCCGCTTCAACGGCCTTGATGTAGGTCTGCTTGTCGCCGGACACGAAATCATCGGGCAGCTTTGCGACGATTTCCTCCGCAGAATGCTGCTTCATCCAGTGCAGCGCCCGAACCGTCGCATTGGTGACCTTCTGGATCACTTCCGGATTGGCGTTGATATAGTCCTGCGTGGCGTAAAGGACCGAGGTGGGATAGATGCCACCATAGACATCCCTTGCGCCCTGATCGCTACGGGCATCGATGAGGATCTTGCCCAGCCCGCGCTCCACGACGATGGTTGCGGCAGGGTCGTAATTGACGAGCAGATCGATCTTGCCCTGCTGCAGGGCTGCAACGGCCGCAGCGCCCGAACCGACCCCGATGATGGAGATGTCGTTGTCGCTGAGATTATGCTGCTTCATGTAATAGCGAATGAAGAAGTCCGAAGAGGAGCCGGGCGACGTGATGCCGACCTTCTTGCCCTTGATCGTCTCGGGCTTGGCCGGATCGAAATCCGTGTCGTTCTTGCCGGCGAGAACCAAGCCCGAGTTGCGGGCAAGCTGCACAAAGCCTACCACGTGCTTGTTCTGCGACTGCATCTGGATCGTATGATCGTAGAAGCCCACGGCAACGTCCGTGGAACCCGCGACAAGCGCCTGCAGAACCTTCGATCCGCCCTGGGCAAAGTTCTCGGTCGTTACATCAAGGCCCTCCTCCTTGTAGAAACCAAGGCTCGCCGCCACGGGGAAAGGCAGGTTGTTGAGGTTGTACGAGCCAACGCTCATCCTGACGGATTCGGCATTGGCAGATGCCGCCAGCGCACAGAGCGCCGCGGTTGCAAGCAGATATTTACGCATAAGGGTCTCCTCCCGGTTTGACGATATTTTGCGCCACTATGGCCGCGTCTAGGCTGCGTCTTCAATCGCAGCGGTTGGTTTGGCGAAGGCAAAGCCTTCAAAAAGCCTGCGCGCCGTTCTTACGAGTCCGGCCGTTATTGCACCGTTTCGCATCTCCAGCTGCACGTCGAGGCGGCCGTCGGGATGTTCGATGCGGATCTGGATCGGCACCGAAAGGCCTCCGGCCGCATCATAAGCGATGGAGCCTTTGGTGACAGCCGCGGTTGCGATGCCAACGGCACCGGTCGTCGCCAATGCAGGATGACACTCGTTGGGCATGAAATACCGTACCGAAAGAGTGCCGCCTCTGCGGGCAGGTGCAATGAGCACCGGTTTCGGAATGACCATGTCTTTCACATCACCCATTCCCATCAACTTTCCGGCCTCGATGCGGATGCGGGTCATCCGTGCGATGAGATCCTTGTTAGCGCTCAGGGTTTGCGGATCCTCGTACCCCGTCACGCCGAGATCGGCTGCGCGGATGAGAACCATCGGAATGGCGCAGTCTATGGCAGTCACGTTGACGCCATCGATCAGATCGACCGGCTTTCCGGTCGGCAGAAGCTTGCCGGTTTTCGCACCGGCCGCGTCCATGAATGTCAATGCGATGGGCGCCGCCAGACCCGGAACTCCGTCGATCGAGGCGTCGCCGAGATAAATAACCTCGCGGCCGCGTGTCGGAACCTTCGCCTCGATCAGCTTGCCGGTATTCACGTTATGGATTCGCACAAGAGTATCCCTGCCCTGCGCTTCGACAAGCCCCGCTTCGATGGCAAAGGGCCCGACGGCGGCCAGCATGTTTCCGCAGTTTGGCGAATAGTCGACATACTGCCTGTCGGTCCGAACCTGCGCAAACAGATAGTCGATGTCAGCGCCCCTGACCGTGGAAGGGCCGATAATCGCAACTTTGGACGTGACCGGATTGCCCCCGCCAATGCCGTCGATCTGCAACGGATGGCCAGATCCCATGATGGAAAGAAGGGCCGCGTCCCGGTCTGCCCGATCACGGGGAAGATCGGATGCGAGAAAGAACGGTCCACGCGACGTTCCACCGCGCATCAGCACACAGGGTATCTTCAGCAGATCGTTCATGGGTTGCCTCAATATTGCATTTGGCGGATCAATGCGCCGTGTTGTTGCAATATGAGCAAAAGAGTCTAATCTGTTAAATGCAATGTTTTGGAGATTTATTGCGTTATGAGCATCAATTGTGAAATTCTGGATTTGCGGGCGTTTCAAGCGGTGGTTGAACTGGCCAGTTTCCACAGGGCCGCCGAGGCGCTGCATATCTCGCAACCGGCGCTTACCCGCCGTATCCAGAAGCTGGAGCAGGCCATCGGCGCGCCACTTCTGGAAAGAACGACGCGCCACGTTGCCCCCACCGCCATGGGACAGGAAGTCATGCCGCTCGTTCGGCGCATGCTCGAGGAGTTTGACGGATCGCTTTTTGCCATGAAGGACGGCGCGCAACGGCGCGGGCTTATCACCATGGCCTGCGTTCCCACCGCCGCCTTTTACTTTCTTCCCACCGTCATCAAGACCTTCAGCCAGCAGTATCCCCATATAAGGCTACGGATCAGGGATCTGACAGCCAATGAGGGTCTGCAGGCGGTCGCCAGAGGCGAGGTGGAATTCGGCATCAACCTGATGGGCAATTCCGATCCCGAGCTTTCATTCGAGCCGCTCATCGATGACCCCTTCGTGCTGGCGATGAGGAAAGACCACCCTCTGGCAGCCTTCGAGACAATCGAGTGGAACCAGCTGGAGGCCTATCCGCTGGTCGTCGTGGACCGTTCGAGCGGCAACAGGACGCTTCTCGACAGCGCGCTTGCGCGACACAATCTAAAATTGAACTGGTTTTATGAGGTGACGCACCTCAACACGTCGCTCGGTCTCGTCGAAGCCGGACTTGGCATTTCTGTCCTGCCACGGCTGGCAACGCCGCAGGACGATCACCCATTCCTTATCACCCGGCCAATCGTCAACCCCGTGGTCTCCCGTACGATAGGCATCGTGCAAAGGCGAAGCAGCGCTCTTTCCCCAGCCGCCGAAAAATTTGTGAGGATGCTGCTCGAGACCTGGAAAACACAGTGATCGCTTGAGAAAGATGCTTCTAGGGCATGGTTCGGCCAGTGGTGGCGCGAACCGCTGGTGCCGGCAAACAGCCTTTGATTTGCAGATCGCTCGAATAAAAGAACTGCGTCAGAAGCTAAAGACGGGCCTCGATATCCAGCACCAGCTTTTTCAGCAGCGCCGCGAGGTTGTCGCGCTCGTCCGGAGTGAGCCCTTGCAGGAAACTCAGTTCGCTTTTCATGTCCTTACGAAACGCCTTTTCCGCCAGCTCTATGCCCGCCGGCATGAGGCAGACAACGACACTGCGCCCATCGAGCTTCGATTTTCTGCGCTCGATAAGCCCGGCCTTTTCCAGTCGATCAAGCCGGTGCGTCAGGCCGCCCGAGGACAGCATCAGCGTCGTATACATTTCCGTCGGCGTCAGCTGGTAGGGCGGTCCTGACCGGCGCAATGTTGCGATGACATCGAACTCGCCGCGGTCGAGACCGAAACCGGCAAATGTCTCCCCGATTGATGGCGCCAGAAGGTTGCTGAGCCGCTTGGCGCGCCCGAAGATGGCCATCGGTTCCGTGTCGATATCAGGCAGTTCCCGCGCCCACTGGCCACGGAGACGGTCGACATGATCTTCCCTGTCAGCTTCCATCGTCCGATCCATCGTTGTCTCCGGCATCGCCTGCTTCATCTCATCACCCCATCGCCACGTCGAAAACCATATACGGCTTTGCCTGCTTCGTGAATATATCTTTGCGAGAAGACAGATATCTTGACAGGAAGATAAATTGCACATATATCTTCTCGCGAAGATAGTTTTGTCTCAGGGAGGAGACCAGATGTTTTCCATACGCCGTCATCAGGAACCGAACCCCGGCCAGAGCCGGACGGTGCGTTATGAAGGATGCGAATACGGAAGCGCCGTATCCATCTTTCTCGTCAATGCCGATCCGGGTCGCGGCCCTGATCTGCATGTTCATCCCTATGCCGAAACCTGGGTGGTGCGCAAAGGCGAGGCCGAGTTCACAATCGGCGATCAGCGGGCGCGCGGCTCGTCGGGAGACATCGTCGTTGGGCCTGCAAATATCCCCCATCGCTTCGAAAATATCGGCACTGACCGGCTGGAGATCATCTGCATCCATCCGAGCGAGACCTTTCAGCAGACTTTTCTGTAACCCCGTTCCAACATGAGGAGAAAGACAATGGCCAAAATGATTTTCCTGAACCTGCCGGTGAAAGACCTGACCGTTTCGACCGCCTTCTATGAGGCAATCGGCTGCGTGAAGAACGAAGAGTTTTCCAACGAAGACGCAAGCTCGATGGTGTGGTCGGAGACCATCACCTTCCAGCTTCTGCGGCACGATTATTACAAGACCTTCACCGCCAAACCGCTCGCCGATGCCCATACAACAAGCGGCATGCTGATCGCTCTTTCGCGCGACAGCCGCGAAGAGGTCGACGCCATGGTTGACGCCGCGGCAAAAGCGGGCGGGCAAGCGGATGTCCGCGAACCCCAGGATCTGGGTTTCATGTATCTCCGCACCTTCGCCGATCCCGATGGCCACGAATTTGAACCCGCTTACATGGATTTAAGCAATGCGGGCTGACGTCATCATTCACGCACGTGGCGAGGGGTTGTTCCCATGAGAACGGCCTCCCGTCACAAGCTTGTCCTTGGCTTTCTCGCGATCCTGCCGCTTACGGGATATGCAAACGAGAATTCACTGACGGCCCGGCAGATGCGGGAGGATCTGTCGGCGCTTAAACAGCGATGGGCGCCTCTCGATAAAAGCTTTAGCCCGGATCAACGGCAGGCATTCGAGCGCCATGTCAGCTCTATCGAAAGTGAAGTTGATCGCTTGAGCCCGGAAGCTTTCGCGATGGAGATCATGCGATCTGTTGCGATTGCCCGGAACGGCCATACGAACGCCAATATCGGCGCTTTTCTGGGCGGCGACCTGCCCATTCGCCTGTGGTGGTTTGCCGAAGGCCTCTATGTCGTAAAGGCCCATCCGGACTATGCGCATCTGCTCGGTGCGCGCATAGAAAAGATCGGCTCACTCACGACAGCGGAGGCGGAAAACCAGCTCAAGCCCTATCTTGCGGGCACAGATCAGAGAATCCACTTTCTCAGTCCCGGTTATCTGGTGACGCCGAGGGTGCTGCGGCATATAGGCGCCATTGACGACACCGCGAAAACACCGCTGACGCTGAATCTGGGCTCCGGAACGCTGGAGACGGTGGATTTGCCTGTTGTAGCGAAAGACCCGGGCGATGAGCGCAGCGCCGGGCTAAACAGAGGCTATGCGGTTCTCATCCCGGATGCGGAAGGGACCGCACGGCGCTGGCCGCATGTGCTCGATCAACTAAAAGAAAGGCCTCGCTTATACAGCAAACGAAGCGATGTAACCGCGTCTTTTCTCGATGACGGAAAAACCACGCTCTACATTCGAAACGATACGGCGCGAAGTGTCGACGATAAGCCGCTCGTCGAAAAATTCGGCGGCATCATTCACAAAGACATCCTGCCTTTCCAGCCGAGGCACATCGTTGTCGATCTCCGTTTCAACAACGGCGGCGATTTCTTCAACAGCATTCTCTTTGCACAGGCACTGCCACGACTTCTCCCTGATAAAGGGCGGATTTCTGTCCTTGTGGGACGCGCGACGTTCTCCGCAGGCATCGTCACCGCAGCCTTGATAAAGGGAAGCGGAGGCGAGCGGGTATCTCTTATCGGCGAAAAAATGGGGGATGGCGGCAGGTTCTGGGCGGAAGGCGATAAAATAACGCTGCCAAACTCAGGGATAAGCGTCCGATATAGCTCCGAATTCGAAGACTACGAGCAAGGCTGCAGCGATGTCCGAACCTGCTACTGGGCGACCGTCGCATTTGGGCCCCGCAATATCTCCCTTTCACCCGACATCTCTGTTGATCTCAGCTTCGACGATTATATGCGCGGTCGGGATCCGGTGCTGGAAAAGGCATTGGAGCCATCGCGATAGGTAGCCGGCGAACTTAATGACGGGCTGGAGCGGAAATACCTAAAAGCGGCGGGAACCGCTCCTCAACCTAGTCGCCGGTGCCCGATACCGCTGCGGCCAGGGCTCTGATCGCCGATGCATGTGCGGGCGTTCTTGCGCGGGAAAGAAGAACGATATCGGAAGGCGGCAACGAAGGCAGCCCAAGTTCCAAACCCCTGTCGGGCAGGCCACGGGCGCTAATATCGCCCATCGGCGCGACACCCGCACCTGCAAGAATTCCTTCATGGAGTACCGAACAGCTTCCAGCGGTGAAAGCATCGCGCCACTCGACGCTGGCTCTTCTAAGCTCCGACACCGCAATTTCCCGCACACCGCACCCAGGCCCCAGCGACACCAGCGGAATGGCGCCCTTGGAGCGTGGCCGCCAGCCCGGGGCGGCCCGCCATCCCAGCCTGTCGGTACGCAGGATTTCGCCGTCTGAGCCACCGCCGTTACGCCGGATAATGGCCGCGTCAGCCTGTCCGGACGCGAAACTTTCCTTCACGTGAAGGGAAAAGCCAATATTCACGTCAATCACCGCATTGGCGGGGAGTGCCGCCCGCATCGCGCGTATGGCCGCCGAAAGGCGGCCCCCGATCGCGTGGTCACTGGCGGCCAGGCTAAAGTGCAGCGGCGATTCATGACCGAAGGTCAGTGCTTCCTCGTGTTTGGCGAGCAGCTCGCGAGCCTTCGGCAGGAACACCTGGCCATCCTCCGTGAGCCGCAGATGCCGCGGCGAACGATCGATCAGCCGCCGGCCGACACGCTGCTCCAGCATCTTCAATTTTTGGCTGACGACCGGTTGCACGGTTCCTGCCGCCTCCGCCGCCTTTGTCAGGCTGCCGAGCTCTACGGAGAAAATGAACAGGCGAACGCTTTCGAGATCAATCATATAAAATCGCTATGTATGGAATATCCAACACCATATTCTCATTATGAAGAAATTTGCGCAAGGTGTCTCGGCAACAAGGAGACAAGACCATGCCCATGATCAAAGCGCGCTACACCAAACCCCGGAACGGACGCGACCCAAAGCTGGAAGTCGCGGCTCTTCTTTCTCGCCTCACGGCGGAAATCCTGCACAAGGACCCGGCTGTCACCGCGGTTCTCGTCGAGAGCGCCGATCCCGATGACTGGATCATCGCCGGATCGAGCGTCGCCGACCAGAAGGTCGGAAGCTTCTATGTCGAGGTTTCGATTACGGAACACACCAACATAAAGGACGAGACGACCGAATGGGTCCGGCGGGTCTATAGCGAGATGAACGCCCTGCTGGGCCCCGTGCACGAGGCGAGTTATGTGCTGGTTCACGCCGTCGATGGCGATGCCTATGGTTATGGCGGGCAAACCCAGAATCTGCGGTGGGCAGGCAAGCGCGGCTAGTATCTATCGGCAGGCGTCAGGCGAAACCGCCCGACGCCGCTCGCCCAGGGATATTTGCTATGCCTGGATCAAATCCGCGCACCGCCTGTCGCATCAATCATCTGTCCAGTCGTCCAGCGGGCATCGTTCGACGCAAGGAATGTGATGACGTCCGCAATATCGTCGGCGCGTCCGACACGTGAGAAGACAGAGAGGGCTTCAGCACCGGCACGGGCCTCCGGCGCTGCCAGCCATTCGGCGTTCATGTCGGTTTCAGTGACACCCGGCAGCACCGAATTGACCGTAATTCCGCGTCGGCCGAATTCTGGGGCGAGCGCCAGCGTCAATGTCTCAAGCGCACCCTTGGACGCCGCATAGGCGGGGTGCGTCGGCGCCGCGATGCGCGTGAAACCGGTCGAGACATTGATGATGCGGCCATTGTCGCGGAGATGATCGGCAACGGCTTGAATGAGAAAGAATGGCGCCTTGAAGTTGATCGTCATCAACGCGTCGAACGCGGCTTCCGTTGTTTCTTTCAACGATGTCGCCGGGGCAATGCCCGCATTATTGACGAGAATATCAAGCGATGGCGAGCCGGTGAAAGCGACCGCGGCTTCCCTGAACTGCTCCCACAAGCTGTCCGTCGCCGCTTTCCCGGCCCGCAGATCGGCATTGAGAGCGACCGCCTTCGAACCGAGAGCCTCGATCTCGCGGATCGTTGCCTGCGCCGCATCGGGGTTCGCACCATAATGGACGCCGATAAGACCGGCGCCCTCTTTCGCAAACGCCAGGGCCACCGCACGGCCGATACCGCGGGAACTGCCTGTTATGAGGGCGACTTTGTTCGATAGTTTCTGAGACATGGATCACTCCGTTGCGATTTAACTAGCGATCGTTATAATAAAATCCGACCATGATCTGTCAATATTTTTATAGTGATCGATACAAAAATGTCTGAAACGACGCGAAAACAACGCGGTAGACCGCGCCTGCTTGATCGGAATGCCGGGCTCGATGTCGCAGCCCGGCTGTTCTGGGAACACGGCTATGAGGGAACCTCGATAGCGGACCTCACCCAGGCGATGGGCATCACCCCGCCGTCCCTCTACGCGACCTTCGGTTCAAAGGAAGAATTATTCCGGCTGGCGCTCGATCATAGCATTGCACAGCAAAGCGAACGCCGCGCCGAGGTGCTGCAGGCGCAAATACCCGCCTACGAGGCGCTCGCCTCTTACCTTTACGATATTGCTGAAGGACATACCCAGCCCGACAAACCGCGCGGATGCATCGTGTCCACCGCCGTTCTCCAGCATTCGGAAGCAAACGCCTCCGTCGCCCGCACAACGGCAGGACTGCGCGAGGCGGCAATACAGATTCTCAAGACGCGGTTCGACCGCGCCGTCAGCGAGGGCGAACTACCCACGCAAACCGACACGGATACGCTCGCCCGCTTTTACGGCGCCATCATTCAGGGCATGTCTGCGCAGGCTTGCGACGGCGCATGTACGGCCAGGTTAAAGGCTTTGGTCGACGTCGCGCTGGCAGCCTGGCCCGGAAAGCGTGGGGCCGCCGGCCCTTAAGGTTAAATCGGAATCTCTTGAACAGGGCCGTCCGAGGACCGCCTGCCCGGCAAGCTTCAAGGAACGAAGGGCCGGGCGCGTAAAACTCTTGACCTGAGCTGGCGACCGCCAACTGCCGTCACAATCTGTCTCATGGTGGTTATGGGACGAAAGAATTCTTGACGTACGTGCCCACAAAATCCGACACGAACGGCGCTGCTTTCGTCCCTTTCCGGATAGCAACAGTTTGCGGAATCTCAAGAAACGTGTCCTCTAATGTGCGCAATCGCTCACCTTGCGCTGCAGCGTCCTGGAGGAAATCTCTTAATCCCGCGGCCGCATCGCATCCTCCAGTCTTCAGCATTTCAATCGCAGCTGTTGGGCTTTCAGTATAAACGATTGCGGCATGCCTAAGCAGCCTTTCAAGCTGCTTGGTATACGCCGCCTCCCCTGCCGCCGAGATTCGGCAGCCGGGAACGTCGACTTCAGCGACCGAGTCAATATGAGAATCTCGTAGGACAAGATAGGTTGCGGCGACGAACGCGTACGGCGGCGAGAAATCAAAGCGGTCTGCGCGCGATGGATCAGCCGCAATGAATGCTATATCCCAGTCGTTCCGTTCGTATGCCGCCATGATCGCCGCGGCAGACGGGTACGCTTTGACCAAAAGCTGGCAGCCGATTTCGGCCGCCAACGATTTCGCAAGATCGACGCTTGGTCCTGTCAGTTCGCCGGTTCGCTCCGAAACGAACCAGAGCGGCATTTGCGATGTTCACAGCCGCGCGTATCGACCCCGTCGGCGCGATCTCACCGATATCGAAGGCGAGAGCGGGCATATTTACGTTGTCTCCACAAACCGGCCCGCGAGCTTCTCCGCACCGCGAGCAAGGAGGGCGACGTCGACCCCGACTGCGGTGAACAGCGTTCCCAACTTGATGCAGCGGGCTGCAAAGGTCTCATCAGGCGTGAGAATACCGGCCGGGACCCCGAGGCGCTTCAGCTTGGTGATCGTCGCTTCGATCGCAGCGACCACTTCCGGGTGACCGGGTTGGCCCGGGTACCCAAAGCTCGCCGCGAGATCGGCCGGGCCGATGAATACGCCATCGACGCCGTCAACCGAGGCTATGGCCTCGACATGCGCCAAGGCTTCCCGTGTTTCAACCTGCACAAGAACACACAGCTCCTGGACGGCATTCTGCGCGTAATTCTTGACCCGCCCAAAACGCGTTGCTCGCGTTAGAGCCGAGACGCCACGAATACCCGCAGGCGGATAGCGCGTGCTATCCACGGCGGCCCTAGCTTCCTCCGCGTTCTGAATATAAGGGATCAGGAGCGTCTGGACGCCGATATCGAGGAAGCGCTTGATCAGCACCGGATCGTTGACCGCGGGCCGCACCACCGGCGACACCTGATAGGGTGCCACCGCCTGCAACTGGGGAAGCACCGTCAGTACGTCGCTGGGGGAGTGCTCGGTATCGAAGAGGAGCCAGTCGAAGCCGGCCGGTGCGACGATCTCTGCCGCGTAGCTTCCTGGGAGCCCGCACCACAGTCCGATTTGACTTTTGCCTGCGCGCAGCTTCGCTTTAAACTGATTGACAGGAAGTTCCATTTTCAACCTCACACGAAAGAAACACCGATTGAGCCAACAGGACCATAGTCGGCCTGGATGACATCACCCTTGAGGATATCGACCGGCCGGGTAAACGAACCCGCAAGGACGATTTGCCCCTTTTTCAAGCCGCCGCCAACGGCGTGCAATTTGTTGACCAGCCAAGCGACACCCGCGGCAGGGTGACCCATGATCGCCGCCGACACTCCGGACTCTTCAATGATCCCGTTTTTTGAAAGCGTTGCCCCGACCCAACGGATATCGATATCCATGGGGCGTATCACGCGCCCGCCGACGACAATTGCTCCAAAGGCGGCATTGTCGGCGATCGTATCGGTGATGGCGCGCGGCACGTCAGTCCGGTAGTCGATAATCTCAAGCGCCGGCACGATGAACTCCGTTGCCCGCATGACGTCGTAGATACGGGTGCCCGTGCCTTCAAGGTCTTCACCCATGATGAACGCCAGCTCGACCTCCAGACGCGGCTTGATGAACAGGTCGGTCCTGATTTGAGATCCGTCGTTGTAAAGCGCGTCGTCTAGAATGACACCATAATCGGGTTCGGTCATCTTCGACGCCATCTGCATGGCGCGCGAAGTCAGACCTATCTTATGACCAATAATGCGTGCGCCGCGAGAGACACGCGACTGCGCCCAGAGCGCCTGGATGCGGTAAGCATCTTCCAGATCGAGGTCAGGATAGGTCTTGCTTGGCTGGACGATCGGCTTGCGATCGGTCTCTGCCTTCAATATGGCATCTGCCGCCGCCTGGCGCAGGTCTTCGCTGATCATGATGAGACTCCAGAAACAATATCTATTTGATCGGTGGGCGCGGCAAGACAGCTTCACCGGGCTCCATCACATAGGTGTAGTCGAGCGAGAACCACGGCCTCTCAATGTCTTCATCCGTGGGATGCGGTTCGTCATGGCGGACGAAATCACCTGTCAGCGCCGAGGTGACCCCGAACTGAACGTCGGACTCGATGTTGGGGTCGCTCGGATCGAAGACCTGCGAGATCAGCGTTTTGTAACCGTGCTTGAAAATCAGTGCATGCAGATGCGCCGGTCGATAAGGATGGCGACCCTGAGCCTTGAGAAGACGCCCGACGACGCCGTCCACCGGGATCGGATAACCGACCATCTTCACGGTTCTGAACCAGAACCGTCCTCGTTCGTCGGTCATAAACTTTCCGCGAAGATTCATCTCCGCCTGGTCGGGATCCTGGTTTTCATAGAGGCCGACTGGAGACGCATGCCACACATCGACCTCCGCTCCCGGAATCGGCCTGCCTTCGCGATCAATCACGTTCGCTCTGACAAACAGCGGTGCGCCGGGCGTGTCGGAGCGAATAATGGTCCCGCCATTTTCGACCCGAGGAGAATTAAGGCGCCAGAACGGGCCGAGAAGCGATTGCGAGGTTTCGGTCTGCCCCCTGTCGCCGTTGTTAAGAAGGCAAACAAGAGAAGACACGCCAAGAGAGCCGGACATCAAAACGAATTCGTTATGGCTGTCGGTCTGCAGCTGGCCGATCTCGTTCAGGATGGCGGTTGCCTCCCGGAATTCAACTTCGGTCAGCCGCACTTCCCGCACAAACGCATGGATATGTTTCACCAGCGCCGTCAGGATTTCCCGGGCCCGCGGATCGGATGTCTGTTCCATTACTGCCAGCACGGCAGGAGTCACGTCGCTCTCAGTCTTGATTACCATTGGCGCACCTCCACGACGGCATCGATACTTTGATAATCGATTATCCGTCAAGACACTTTTGTCTTTGGTGAGAGATCTCCACCAATCTGAATGAGATGAGTATATGTAACTATATGGTATAGCAGATAAAAAATTTCGACACCGCCTCACTTCCGAGGCGTAGGCAGAAATACAGCTCGCTATCGTTGACATAAATAATCGTTTATCGTAACGATCGTCGATGACGCGCGAATGTGTCTGGGAGGTTTTATGACGCAGGCTGAGGCCCCAAATTCGCTAAACGAGCAGTCCGGAAACGGTGGCTTCTCCGATGACGGGAAGAACACGATCGGCAGCCAGCTGGCATTTCGATTGCGGGAAGCGATCATCTCGGGTGAACTTGAAGCCGGCAGCAAGATCCATCTCGACAAGGCTCGACAGTCGTTCAATGTCAGTCTCAGCCCTCTGCGCGAAGGTCTTGCCCGGTTGATTTCCGACGGCCTTGTCGAGTTCGAGGACAATCGCGGTTATCGCGTGTCGCCGATTTCGCTGGCCAATCTCGAGGAGATCACCAGCCTGCGCGAAGAGCTGGAGGTGTTCGCCCTGAGGGAATCTATCCGGGTCGGCGACGTGGAGTGGGAAAGCAATGTCATGCGTGTGCTCCACAAGCTCAACCGCACGGAACGAGATGCCAGCAGACCGGAGACGCTGGAGCATTGGGAGGCGGCCCATCGCGAATTCCACCTCGCCCTTATTTCAGGGTGCGGGAAGCCTCTTCTGCTGCACTTCTGCAAAACGCTCCTCAACCTTAACGACCGCTATCGCCGAATATTCCTGACGCAGACGTCGGGCGACCGAAACGTCGGCCAGGAACACAGCGAAATCGCCCAGGGCGCGGTCGCGAGGGACCTCGATTATGCCACGGACAAGCTCCGCCAGCACATCCATCGCACCGGTAAAAACCTGCTTGAGCATCTCGCGCGGACGGGGGTCGTGCGATGAACAATCTTTCCGACATGGAAAGAGCTCCAATCGGGGTCGCGCACTTTTCCGCGATTCAGCTGCCTCCGGTGCAATTCGTGGAGCAGGCTGCAGCAGCAGGTTTCAACGCGGTCGGGCTTCGGCTTCACCCCGCCTTTCCCGGGGCACCTTTTTATGAATTGCCGCAAGGCAGTAGGGCCGCATCAGAATTTCGGGCCGTACTCGACGGCGAAGGCATGAAAGTCTTCGATATCGAATTCTTCATTCTCGGAGCGGATTTTAACGCGGCCTCGGTCGAACACATCGTTGCGGCTGCGGCCGATATCGGAGCCAAGCGCTTGAGTGCTTGTGGCGACGATGATGACCACGAACGTTTGATCAGCAACCTCGTCGCGTTGTGCCAACTGGCCGCCCGTTACGGCATGGGGGTCGATATCGAAAACATGGGCTGGCGCACGATCAATACATATGCTCGCAGCGCTGCACTGGTCGACGGTTGCAAGCAAGCAAACGCAGGTGCTTTGGTTGATGCCATCCACTTTTTCCGGAACGGTGGGAACGTCAACGAAATCAATGCTGACATCGTGAACCACCTGCAGCTCTGCGACGTGACGGGTCCAGTCCCCTCGCGGCCCGAAGACATGGTGAATGAAGCACGGACGGGTCGGCTGGCTCCAGGCGACGGCATTCTTGCGCTCAAAGACCTGCTCGCCAAACTTGCCGGCAAGGCTGCGATATCAGTGGAGGTTCCGCTCGTCGGCGACGTCACTCCGCTGGCACATCTGAGAGATCTGAACTTGAAGACGCGGAGAGTTCTGCAGTCGGCAGACTAGAACATTCGTGATCTGGCGTGGTGGAGGCTGCGCCAGGAGGGAGTTTCGCATGAATTATAAGTTAGACTTCGGCGCGGTCTTCGATCGCGCCCCTGAGTTGCTATGGGCAAGTTAGGAACGTTCGGCCTCGCGTTTGCCGGCATGGCGCTCGCCTCGGCATCCTGGGTGTCATCGCCCGGACCTCGAACAGGCGGATCGTGCGCGCCGGTCATCGCCTTCGTAGAAGTCGTCCGCAACAACGGCGATCATCGCGCTTGGCATCAATGGTGACCACATTTTACGAGGCTTGGCGGACTGTCATCCAACGTTACGGCACCTATATTCCCTATACCGGACGGGACGCGATCAAGGGCCTGCTACCGCATGGACCCCATAACCTGCGCGACATTCTTGCGACGCATATTCTGAAGCAGACCGGATCCTACGAGCAGGCAAGCTATGCCATGCAAGATACGCCCGATGTCGTGCGACAGCACTACGGTTGCTTCTTACCTCAAGACAAGGCGGCCTTAGCTGCCAAAATCCTCAATCAGGTTTGGGAAGCTGCGTAAGATGGGATGAGATATTCGGCTCGGACAGTGATGACAGTCTCCGTCCCAGCCGACCTCTTCGTTTTGCCTTGAAAGGAATCGAACCATCGGGGCCAAACTGCAGAACCTAAGTCAATGATACTTCAATGCTTATTTTCACAGAACAGATTACTCGATTTTCAGTTTTTCCGAGCAATGCCCCACGTCTCCCAGTTTCAAGTTCCCACGATTGGCGTTGAAAATCGACCCACGTCGAAACCAAGAAGGGCGAGCTGAGCAATATCTTCGAGGTCGGAACAGCTTGTGTCTGGCTATAGAGTTTCTATTTTTGCAGGTCTCCATTCCACGGAGACAAAATGTATATTGCGAGCGCTTTAACAGATGAAATTGAAACACTACGCCTTAGAGCTGCGCAAGCGCCGACAAGAACGACACCTATTTCACCGCGGAACCAGAGGAACTCGCGAATTTCATAAGAGCGCTCAGCGCTTCCTATACTTCGGTTATCGCCATCGGTGGCAGCAAAGGCGGCCATGGCGCGATCGATCACGGCACGCTTCTGGCGCACGCGAGTGACAAGCCGGTCCGCGTTGTGGCTTTCAGCCCGGTCGTTGCGCTTTTGGACAATGACAACGAGGTTCCATACGTCTCTTACCAGAAGCTGATGGAACGGGCGCTGGAATCGAAGGAACTAGCCGGAAACCTCCGCCGATCGACCGAGGTAACGACGGCAAAGCCGCCGCAGAACCTAACTGTCTTCTGTATTGTCGGCGCCGACAACGCCTGCGATTGCAGAAAGGCCAACCGGCTTATCGGAGCTCATCTCCTGCCCCTGCCGATGCATCATCATGAATCTGTCATCCCGTTTCTCTGCGATATGAACGACCCGAAATCCATAACGAAAACCGTACTGGTCTTGTACGACAGAGCTGCGGAAGAAGCAGACGTCGCGCATCTTCTCCAAGAGGGCGGCGTCAACAAAATGGTCGCGGACCTTGCCCGAGTTCCCAAACAGCCCAGCCTCAGGGAACTCACGGATCTCGTCATAAATGGTGACGTTGCAAGCGTGAAGCACCGCGTGCAAACGGTGACAACCGGGAACGCACCGGCAGCTTCTCACTAGCCCGTTGCCTTCACGTTGCGCCGCCGCGCCGGGATGCAGGCGGCGCGAAACATACCGCAGGCTGGCGAAAAAATCCTCATCCTGCAGTCCCAAACCCGCGTCCCCAAACGTCTTTCCGGTAGCAATCAGACGTAAGCCGCGCCAGTGGCGTCCTCCCGTTTAGCGGGAGGTGTCGGGAGAGGGACGATGTATTTTACGCGGAAGACCGAGACTGTGCTTACCGTTCTTGCCACGTGCGCTGGCAGAGCCGGTTGTTCGCTTGCCCTTTGGGAAATCTCCCAGGCGGGCAGCGTCGGCGCGGAGGAGATCAAAAGAAGCGTTTCGCTGCTGCTGCGGCATGGGCTGCTGGAACGGGGGCTGGATGGGCGCGTCACGCTCACCATCGATCCCGGCGCGGTAACGCTCGGCACTATTTTGCACCTTACTCAGCCCAATCTTGCGCGGCCGAGACGTCGTGGCATCCGCCCTATGAATAACGGCGTCTTCGCACTCGTCGTGGACGCAGCCTCATCTAATTTTCTAAGGATTGCCGAGCAGTTCACCGTTGCCGATTTCCTGGCAGATAGGAGGTCTGCCGAACACTACGCAGGCGATTGTTACAGCACGGCGCACAACGCACGTCCGTAATGGCAATGCGGTCGGGTGCGGTAGATCAGCTGCCTGTTTCGAAACCGTCGTCCACGATCAGCGGCGGCGGCGGTGACTGCATCAAACGTTCACGAGCAGGAAGAGCCTTCATCAGGTGGCAATCGAGACAGGCTATGCCAGAACCATCTGGTGAGGCAACGAGGTCTGCAACGGTGAACCGGTCGAGCAGGCGAACGAAGAACGACGAGGCCGCAGCGACGATGTTGTCCAGCAGCGGCTGGCCGGTGAATTTGCCGGGTCCCGTTTCTTCGGCGCTGGCGTCAAGCTCCGGCTGGGTGACGAGCAGCACGTCAACGAGCCTGATGTCGGACGGGTCGCGGGCGAGGCGAACGCCGCCACCCGGGCCGCGATCACTGCTGAGGAAGCCGTTGCGCACCAAAAGGGCGAGAACCTGATAGGCGTTATCTCTGGTTGCACCGACCTCCTGGGCCAGTTGCTGGGCGGAAAACTTCGTTGATGGACTTCTGGCGAAGACTGTCAATATGCCGATCGCAATCTCGGATTGCCGTTTTAAGCGCATGAATGACCCGATCAGGGGTGTTGAGGTTTTTGTCGGCCTATCATCGCACGCCCTGCTTTCTGCTTGTGGTGCGCGAATTCCGCGAATGCTTACAGCCTGGAGAGCCCAAACGTCTTCCTGATGCCGCTATCCAATGCCTTGGCTGGAACAAACCGCTTCAGGCGACTGAGAAGCGTAGCCTGTTTTCCAACCGGCCTGCGCATTTTGTGAGGGCCTTTGATCGCTGCCATGATTTCGGCAGCGACAGTCTGAGGACTGCTTGCTGTCCTAATGGCGGAAAGAACGGCCTCATTGGATTTGGCTAATTGATGAGCGTAGTCGTCAATGCGCGTCTCCGTCTGCTTCGCATTGACATCGAGACTTGTCCTCGTGAACGTTGGCTCGACCAAGACGGAGCGAATGTTGAATTGCCGAACTTCGTGGTCAAGCGTTTCAGATAGTCCCTCCAGGGCATGCTTGCTGCTGGCATAAAGGCCCATATAAGGTGCGGGGAGGAAGCCGAGGACCGAGCTGACATTGACAATCAGGCCGGAATTCTGCTGACGCATCGCAGGCAATACCGCTCGTATCATGCGCAGTGGGCCAAAGAGATTGGTTTCAAAAAGAGCCTTCGCCTCATCGTCCGACGTGCCTTCGACCGGCCCGACAAGAGAGACGCCTGCATTGTTCACCACGACATCAATCCGACCTGAACGGGACAGAACCCAATCGACGAATTGCTTCACCGACTCGCCATTGTCCACATCGAGACGTCCGTACTCGACACCAGGAACCGGTCCACTTTTGTCCGGATTGCGCGATCCTGCAAACACCTTGAACCCATTCTGCGATAGCAGCCTTACGGTCGCCTGCCCTATCCCGGAGGATGCACCGGTTACTACTACAATCTTGCCTGACGACATTAAAGCTCTCCAATTGTGGGTGGTTCAGAAATCAATTTAGATTTCGCTTGTAATCTATAATTACGTTAGATTGCAAGCGAAATAAAACGTATTTGCAGAAACTGAGGAGGCAGATAGTCAGCCAACACGACACTTGGGGTGAGTCGTCTCGACGCAGGAAACATCGGTCGAATTAATGCGGCGGTTCTTGCCTGAGGAGTGACAGGAGTGACGGATGCTTATGCCATCAAGTCACGCCGTTCGCCTGTCCGCTGGTGGATTGCCTAGCGCACGCTGGAACGCGGATCGTTGCTCGCCTCTTTCGACGTAGTCCTGCAAGCCCGGACTATCCAGCAGAATATCAGAGTGCTTGAGCGGCCGCAGTACGCTCACCATCATGAGATCACCGGCGCTGAACTGAGCCCCCTCAAGCCACTCTTTCCCTCCAAGCGTATCGCCCAGTTGCTGGAGCCGCTGACTGAGATGACCAACGCTGCCGGAGGCGATACAGGGTTCGATCGTATTAACCGCTGCAAACATCCACATGATGGAACGCGAGCGCGCATTCGCTTCATCGGGAAGGAGGCCGGCGAAACGCTGTGCTATGTGAAGCACGATCGCACCGGATTCGAAAAGAATGAGATCGCCCTCCTGGTAGATCGGCATCTGGCCGAACGGCTGCATTTCCCGATATTCGGGTCGGCGCATCTCGGAAAAAGTCAGGTGCCGTAGAGTGTAAGGCTGGCCGACTTCCTCGAGAGCCCACCTGACGCGCATATCCCGGTGATATCCTCTACCCCCGTCCGGAGGATATTTGAAAATGGATACGACGGGGTTCATGTAAAGACTCCTCATTGGCAGGATTGAAGCGGGACGAAGACATGGCTTCCGAAACGGCCCTGTGGGCACACAAAACACACGCCACTCTCGCCAAAGCAGCATGACCCCTCCGCAGCATCCTCTGCTGCGGAGGGACGGGTTGGCTATTCCGCAGCAAGCGAATGTTGAGCTGTTTCCGTATTCCCGTGCTCCGTTGGATGCATTTCTGCCTTGGGCGGCTTGATGCGGAACCATGCAGCATAGAGTGCCGGCAGGAAGAGCAGGATGATGAGCGTGCCCACCGCCGTTCCGCCGATAAGCGTGTAGGCCATCGAACCCCAGAAAACGGAATGCGTCAGAGGAATGAAGGCGAGGACCGCGGCAAGCGCTGTCAGGATGACGGGCCTCGTTCGCTGCACCGTAGCCTCAATCACGGCATGATAGTCGTCCAGACCCGCAGCCTTGTTCTCCTTGATCTGCTCGGTGAGGATCAACGTGTTGCGCATGAGGATGCCCGCCAGGCCGATAAGACCCAGGATCGCGTTAAACCCGAAAGGCTGGTTGAACAGGATCAGGGTCGGCACGACGCCTGCAAGACCGAGCGGTGCTGTCAGCATCACCATCGTCATCGTCGACAGGCTGCGGACCTGAAGGATGATGACGATCAGGGTCGCTGCGATCATCAGTGGGAACACCTTCACCAGAGCCGTATTCGCCTTGAGTGATTCCTCGATATTGCCACCCATCTCGATTGTGTAGCCAGCAGGCATAGATGCAATGAGCGGCTGAAGAGCGGTCATCACCTGTTGCGAAACCTCCGGCGGTTGGGTCGCCTCGTTAATGTCGGATCGGACCGTCACCACAGGCGTTCTGTCACGACGCTTGAGGATCGGCTCTTCGAAGCGCACCTCCGTGTGGCCGATCTGATAGAGCGGGATCGCACGGCCGTCTCTTGTCACGAGCGAGAAGTCGGCTAGCCTTGCAGGATCGAGGCGGATTTCACCGGCACTTCTCGCCACGACAGGAACGTTTCGGATGTTCTCACGAACTTGCGTGACGGGAACACCACTCAGCAGGAGCTGTATCTGCTGGGCAGCCTCGGCGGACGACATGCCGATGAGGTTCAGGCGATCCTGATCAGGAACGAAACGGACGACGGGTGTGCGGTTACCCCAATCGCGGTTGGCATTTCTGACGTCAGGTACAGAGCTCATGAGAGCAAGCGCCTGCTCGGAGATTTTGTACAGCTCTTCCGCGTCCGGTCCTTTGATCCGAAACTCGACGGGAAATGGCGTGTAGGGGCCAAAGACGAGTTGCGTGACGCGCACGAATGCCTCGGGCGCCAGCCCTTGCGCAACGGCTTCCCGCAGACGAAGTTTCAGCACCTCACGCTCATGGGCGTCGGATGTCAGCACAACGATCTTTGCAAAGGCAGGATCGGGCAGTTCGGGCGCCATAGCGAAGAAGAAGCGGGGCGCACCCTGGCCGATGTAACTGGTCGCGATCCTCGCTTCGGGCTGCTGCTTCAACCAGGCCTCGAGCTTTTTGACCGTGGCGGTCGTCGTTTCGATGCTCGTGCCTTCTGGCATGCGGACTTCAACGAGAACCTCAGGGCGGTCCGATGTGGGGAAGAACTGCTGTTTCACCGCACCCATCCCGACGACCGAGAGAGCCATGACGACGCCGACAATGGCGCAGGTCAGGAACTTGTGCTTGACAGTGAATTCGATCGCGCCGCGCAGGCGTCTGTAGTTCGGCGTATCGTAAATCGCATGATGGCCACCTGCTACCGGCTTGATATCGGGCAACAGCTTTACGCCGAGATAGGGCGTAAAGATCACCGCCACGAACCAGGAAACGATCAGCGCGAAACCGACGATCCAGAAGATATTGCCCGCATATTCACCGGCTGCAGAGGCGGCAAAACCGACCGGCATCAGGCCGATAATGGTCACAAGCGTGCCCGATAGCATCGGTGCCGCAGTGTGGCTCCAGGCATAGGCAGCCGCCTTGATGCGGTCCATGCCCTCTTCCATCTTCACGACCATCACCTCGATGGCGATGATGGCGTCATCGACAAGCAGGCCAAGTGCCAGGATCAATGCACCGAGCGTGATGCGGTCGAAGAAGCGCCCCGTCTCGAGCATGATGATGAAGACGACAGCCAGCGTCAGCGGAACGGCCAGAGCCACAACGATGCCCACCCGCCAGCCGAGCGCAATGAGGCTGACGAAGAGCACCACGCCGAGGGCCATGGCGAACTTCACCATGAATTCACCCACCGCCGCATCAATGTTGACAGCCTGATCGCTGACCTTCGTCAGCGTTATGCCAAGGGGTAACGACTGTGCGATCCGGCTGGAGCGCTCCTCGAGAGCCTTGCCAAGCTCCAGACCATTCCAGCCCTGTTGCATGACAACACCGAGCATAATGGCCGGCTCGCCGTCATGACGGATGACATAGCTTGCCGGCTCCTGATAACCCCGGCGTACCTCAGCAATGTCGGAAAGCTTCAACGCGCGGCCGGAAGCGACGATGGGCGTATCAGCGATAGACTGAACACTGTCATAGGCACCATCGAGACGAATGAACACCTGCGGACCCTGCGTATCTATTGAGCCAGCGGGCGTAACGGTATTGCGCCGTTGAAGGGCTGCGGCAATGTCCTGAGAAGATATGCCGAGCGTGGCGAGCTTCTCATAGGAGAACTCTACGAATATCTGCTCGGGCTGTTCGCCGAGAATATTGATTTTCTTGACGCCGGGAACATGCAGCATGTCCTGCCTGATCTTTTCGGCCTCCCGGACGAGATCGCGCATCGGCATGCCCTGCGCCTTGAGAGAGTAAAGGCCGAAGCTGACGTCGGAATATTCGTCGTTCACGAACGGTCCCAGAACACCCTGCGGCAGGTTTCTGGCTTCATCGCCGAGCTTCTTGCGCGCCTGATAAAATTCTTCGGCGACGGCGCTTGGCGGCGTATTGTCCTTGAGCGTGACGGTAAGATAGGCGAAGCCGGGGCGCGTCGTTGTCTCGACCCGGTCGTACCAGGCCAATTCCTGAATGCGCTTCTCCAGCGGCTCGGCAACGAGATCCTGCATCTCCCGCGCGGTTGCGCCCGGCCAGACAGTCGTGACCGTCAACGTCTTGATGGTAAAGGAGGGGTCTTCAGCGCGTCCCAGCTTGACGAAGGCATAGACGCCGGCAAGCGACAGAAGGACGATGAAGAACAGCGTCACGGCGCGTTCGCGAACCGCAAGGGCGGACAGATTGAGGTTCATCAGTTTGCCGCCTCTTTTGTACCAACGCTGGTGCGAACTTGCGCTCCATCCTTCAGAAGATGTGCGCCAAGCGCAACGACCGCCTCTCCCGGCTTGACATTAGTGACGACCACATTCTCTTCGCTCACCCGCTCCACGTTCACATCACGAAACTTCACGACGGACGATTGCTGATCGATCACCCAGACGCCCGTCCGCGTCCCGTCATCCAACAGAGCGCCTATCGGCAGTTCGGCATGATTCTGCACATCCCTGTTCTCGATTTCGATGGTGACGGTCGCTCCCAGGGGCGCATTTGCAGCCCCCCCTTCAAGCACCCAGCGCGTTTCATAAGTGCGGGTCTGCTGATCGGCAGAATCGGAGATCTGGCGCAGCTTGGCCTGTTCCGCATTGTTTCTGCCGTACACCGATGCGGAAGCCTGAACCCCGATTTCAGGGCGCATGGTTTCGGGAAGCCAGACAATGGCTTCACGCGGACCTGACTTCGCGAGCCGGACAACCGGCTGCCCGGCGGTTACCACCTGGCCCGGTTCACCGAGCGTCTCGACAATGGTTCCATCTGCATCGGCAACAAGAACCGTATATTGGGCCTCGTTTTCGGCAACATTCGCCTCAGCCTGAGCGGCGGCCAACTGTGCCGTCGCCGTATCCAGCAGGGCCTTCGATCGTTCATATTGCTGCGTCGAGGCAGCAGAGGTCTTCACCAGCACGGCAAAGCGTTTCTCATCGGCTTTCGCTTGAACAAACGTCGCCTGTGCTGCGATGACAGCGTTTCGCTTGGCGGTCAGAGCAAGGCGAAGATCGGTCTCGTCAAGCCTCATCAATGGCTGGCCAGCGCTCACCTGCTCCCCGACGTCGACGAAACGTTCAACGATCTTTCCGGGAACGCGAAAGCCGAGATTGCTCTGGACCCGGGCGCCAACGGTTCCGGTAAAGCTGCTGCTCGAATTGCCAGGGAGCCTGGCCGTCGCGAGGTTGACCAGTGGCGCCAAGGTCCGGGGATCGGCAGCCTTTGCCTCTGGTGCCTGCGCCGGAAGCAGCAGTGCTGCGGCTCCGCCTGCGGCCAGCGCCAGCACTGCTGCTGCAGTGACAACAAGTTTCCGTTTCATTTCATCGTCCCTTCTTGACGGCCCGTTCAAAACTATTAGATTGCACTCTAACTCTAAAAGACATATAGATGTCAAATTAAATCTAATTGGAGGTCCACATGAGAGTGAGCCGCGTACAGGCAGAGGAAAACCGCGAGCGGGTGATAAACGTCGCCAGCCGGTTGTTTCGAGAGCATGGGTTCGACGGGATCGGCCTGAAAGACCTGATGAAGGGTGCAGGCCTCACCCAGGGTGGATTCTACAAACAGTTCGCATCGAAAGACGATCTTGCGGCGCTCGCATCACGGCGTGCCCTCGAGAGCGCCACGAGAAGGTGGTCTGATGCCGCAGCAGACACGTCAGATCCCCTGGAATCGATCATCAGCTTCTATCTCTCCAAAGATCATAGCGGCGAGAAGGCAGAAGGATGCCCGCTTGTTGCTCTCGGCTCCGACGCGGCGCGTCAAACCGCCGAAGTTCGCCGCCCGTTTGAAGATGGTATCCGGGCGCATTTCGAGGTGCTCGAAGAACTCATCGGAGAGGGTGACGATAGAGCTCGAAGCGGAAAAGCCATGGCAATATTGTCCATGATGGTCGGTGCGGTGACGCTGTCGCGGATCATCGAGGATGAACTGCTGTCGACGAGCGTACTCAACGCGGCAGCGAGCGAGGTCCGGCGCATTGCTGGCCGCGATCGCAGCGACTAACAGACAGTTTTTGGATATTCGTCGCCGATAGCTGTCACGGCTCAGCCGAGTATCAGGCGAGTATAGCGCAAACCGCATGTCCCAAGTTCACGACCGGTCATTCGGTCGGACGCCGAAGGCATGCCAAATTTTTGATCATAGACAGGTGGAATGCAAATGCGTCGTGTCGTTGTCACGGGAATGGGAGCCGTCAGCCCCCTTGGTGCAAATGTCGATATCTCCTGGTCCCGGCTCCTTGCTGGCAAAAGCGGGATCCGTCGGCTGGGTGATGACATCGTCGGGGATTTGCCGTCAAAAATCGGAGGCGTGGTCCCTTCTCTGGCAGACGATCCTGAAGGAGGATTTGATCCTGACAGGACCCTGTCCTCGAAGGATCAACGCAAGGTCGACCGTTTCATCATCTTTGCGCTGGCAGCGGCGGAAGAGGCTCTCGCGCAGGCGAACTGGAAGCCAGCTTCCGAAGAAGAAAAACTGAGAACGGCGACAATCATCGCATCGGGCATCGGCGGCTTTCCCGCGATAACGGAGGCGGTGCGTACCGTCGACCAACGCGGTGTCCGCCGCCTTTCGCCATTCACCATTCCATCCTTTCTTGTGAATCTCGCCGCCGGACAAGTCTCTATCCGGCATGGCTTTAGAGGCCCGCTGGGAGCCCCGGTGACGGCATGTGCCGCCGGCGTTCAGGCGATTGGCGATGCAGCACGGCTGATCAGATCCAATGAAGCCGACATTGCGGTTTGCGGTGGCACCGAGTCCTGTATGAACATTGTCAGCCTTGGTGGTTTCGCAGCAGCAAGATCACTATCGACAGGCTTTAACGAGACCCCGGCCAAGGCGTCACGTCCTTTCGACACCGCGCGCGACGGCTTCGTGATGGGTGAAGGCGCAGGCATCCTCGTCATTGAAGCTTTAAGCCACGCCCTCGCCCGCGGTGCGACGCCGATAGCAGAACTCGTTGGATATGGAACGACCGCCGACGCCCATCATATTACCTCCGGGCCGGAAGATGGAAGCGGCGCCCGCAGGGCAATGCAAATCGCCATCGCGCAGGCGGGTATCGCGCCGCACGACATCGGCCATCTGAACGCACATGCGACTTCGACCCCGGTTGGAGATCTCGGAGAGCTCAGAGCGATCAAGAGCCTGTTCGGCCAAAGGAAGTCGATCGCGGTCAGCGGCACGAAGTCGGCGACGGGGCACCTGCTGGGGGCCGCCGGCGGCCTTGAGGCTATTTTTACGATCCTGGCGCTCCAGCACCAGATCGCGCCCCCGACCTTGAATCTCAGTTCACCGGACCTTGAGGCCAATGGCATCGACTTTGTCGCAAACGATGCCCGACCCCTCGATGTTGAATATGCGATATCCAATGGCTTCGGCTTCGGTGGCGTCAATGCCAGCGCAGTGTTTCGACGCTGGCCGAGGAGAGGCAATCGTACGCCATTAGCTGATTAACCCCCGCGCGTGATCCCCTTTGAACAAAGTCTCCACCAGGACGCTCCCACCATGCAACCAACGACTGTCGTTTCACCGCCCGGCATAACGCTCCTCAAGCCAAGGATTGCCGTCATCGGCGTCGGCGGTGGCGGCGGCAATGCTGTCAACAACATGATCGTGCACGATCTCGAGGGCGCGGAGTTTATCGTTGCGAACACCGATGCACAGGCTTTGTCCATGTCAAAAGCGCCACGGCTTATCCAGCTTGGCCCGACCGTCACGGAGGGACTTGGCGCCGGATCATTGGCCGATATTGGACAGGCGGCCGCCGAAGAGTCGATTGACGAGATTATGGATCACCTCCACGGAACCCATATGTGTTTCGTGACGGCGGGCATGGGGGGCGGAACGGGAACAGGTGCCGCACCCGTTATCGCCCATGCTGCGCGCAAGGCAGGCATACTGACCGTCGGCGTCGTCACCATGCCCTTCACATTCGAAGGTACCCAGCGAATGCGAACAGCGCGGCAGGGAATCGAGCGTCTTAGTGAATGCGCAGACACGGTGATCGTCATCCCCAATCAGAACCTGTTCCGGATTACCGATGCGAAGACGACCTTCGCGGATGCATTCGAAATGGCAGATCATGTGCTGCATGCCGGGGTCAGTTCCGTCATCGATCTGATCGTCAAGGAAGGATTGATCAATCTCGACTTCGCCGATGTAAGGTCAGTCATGCGTGACATGGGCCGTGCTGTCATGGGCACGGGCGAGGCAACGGGAGACGCCCGCGCCCGACATGCCGCCGAGGCAGCGATTGCCAATCCGCTGTTCGATGAAGCGTCCGTCAGGGGAGCGAAAGGCCTTCTCGTCTCGATCTCCGGCGGACCGGACATGACCCTTTTTGATGTCGATGAAGCGGCAACACGTGTTCGCGAGGAAGTCGATGACGACGCCAATATCGTGGTCGGCGCGACATTCAATGACGCGCTTGAAGGGCGGCTGAGAGTTTCAGTCGTCGCCACAGGTTTGAGGCAACCGGCAGAGGTGATCCGCCTTTCGGAGCGAATGGCGTGATGTTCGCTCATACTTTGGGGCCCGCAAGCCCCGATTTGTAAAATTGATGGCCATGGAGATTTGAAATGTTAAAGCGTTTTCGAGAAAAATGGCGATCATGGGAAGATACCGTCCTGGGTATCGACGATCCGCAGGGAGACTACCTCATCGCGCTGGAAAAACGGTTGGATCGGCTGGAAACCGAAATGGCTGGATTAAAGGCGCAGCCCCACGAGGAGGTAGTGCGGGAAGACGGCGCGGAAAATAAGGGGTAATGGCTGTATCCTTGCACTCATCTACCGGTCGCCCGCGCGGCCTATGTCAAGCGCACGCTGTTGATAGCTCGCTAAGCATCCGGCACAGGCCAAGAGTATTCTGCGTGCCGCCAACCTTTTTCATCAGCGCGTCTCCAAGTTCCTGAAGACGCTCAAATGCCATTGCAAGCCGAGCGCTCCCGCTTAGATTGCGAATGAACTCTATATAATTTAGATTTCAAAAACAATCTATTTTCAAATTCTGAGAACCGGTTGCGAGCCCATGGCCTTGGGAGCGGAGCAGAGCCTCGGAGAACTTTTTAGGATCAGCCATGGCCGATATGCCTGACAGCACAAATTCTCATGTCTCAACAATTTCACAGAAGACACCAAGTGGAATTCTTCATGGACCAATCACGCCCACACTGTTCCGGCTGGCATTGCCCACGGTCGTCGTTCTCGTGGTCCAGACCTTTGTTGGGGTCGCGGAAACATACTTCGTCAGTTTCCTTGGGACCGAGGCTTTAGCGGGCGTGACCCTCGTCTTTCCGGTCCTCATGCTGATGCAAATGATGTCGAATGGCGGGATTGGAGGGGGAGTTTCCTCGGCTGTGGCCCGAGCGCTGGGTGCCAACCGCTACGCTGATGCCGATGGGCTTGTCTGGCATTCGATTGTTCTGGCCACAGTATTCGGAGCTATTTTCTCAGTCGCTGCAATCTTTCTTGGACCTGTGCTCTACCGCTCAATGGGAGGGACTGGAGAAACCCTTAATGCCGCCCTCCTCTATTCAGGAATTGTGTTCGCAGGCTCTATTCCCATCTGGATCACGGCTTTGCTTTCGGCAGTCCTGCGGGGCGCTGGTAACGTGAACGTGCCTGCCCTCGTCATCATCTCCGGCGCGTTCCTTCTCCTCGTCTTGTCGCCGCCGTTGATTTTCGGCTGGGGCCCCTTCCCGCAGCTCGGCGTGGCAGGCGGAGGCGCTGCGGTCTTCATTTATTATCTCACCGCGGCACTGGTGCTTGCCCTATACCTGCGCTCATCAAGCAGCCCGCTAAAGTTCAAAATCGTTCCGCTGCAAGGTCGACTGTTCAAGGACATTCTGGGTGTCGGCCTGCCTTCCGCAGTCGGCACGATCCAGGTCAATCTGACGGTTACGTTCGTAACGGCAGCCGTCGGCCACTTCGGCGCAGACGCGATTGCGGGGTTCGGCATCGCATCGCGGCTAGATTATCTGCAAATCCCCATCATCTTCGGTCTTGGAACCGCTATCGTCACCATGGTTGGGATTAATATCGGAGCGGGTCAGATCGAACGCGCCCGGCGGGTCGCCTGGGTTGGCGCAGGTATCGCATTCGGCCTCACGCAGACAATCGGCATTCTCGCCACTCTGTTCCCCATGACCTGGATGAGATTATTCACGGCGGACCCGGATGTGCAGCAGCTAGGCTCCCAGTATCTGCAAATTGTCGCACCGGCTTATGGTGCAATTGGATTGGGACTGGCGCTTTATTTTGCAAGCCAGGGACTGAAGCGTGTTTTACTCCCGGTTCTTGCCGGAACAGTCAGGATGATCCTGGCAGCTTTCGTCGGATGGGCTTCGGTGATCTGGTTTCAGGCAAGTCTCAATTACCTTTTCCAAATCGTGGCGGCCGCGGCGATCGCATACGGGGGACTGACGGCCCTCGCCGTGCTGCCGCGCCGGATGTTCAATCTTGGCAGGTAACAGAACGCTTAAACTGCCGGGTAGAGACTTCGAGTGTCCAAAAAATCGCCGCCGCACAGGCATCAGGGCAGCCGTAGCTGCCAACATCGTCAATGTGCTAGGGGTAAAAACGACTTCGGCCTCCCGAAGGAGACCGATAAAGTCTTGATAGTCTTGAAGATATTTGGTTGCGGGGGCAGGATTTGAACCTGCGGCCTTCAGGTTATGAGCCTGACGAGCTACCGGGCTGCTCCACCCCGCGTTGACTTGTTTTATTATAGCA